>CAZVUF010000116.1:0-8496 GCA_964629355.1 uncultured Pirellulales bacterium
TTGTCCTGACGCCGTAGTGTTCTCGCAGGTACGAGAGCCGCTCAGGCCGAACATCACTTGTAAAAACAAGGCCCGGCCTATAAACGTTGGCTTTTAGCACACCGTTTATCATAGCCTCAGCCATATTTCCGCTGCCGATAAAACCTATTGTATCCACTTCTTTCTCCTTGTTAAAATGAGTCTTAAGCTTATAATTCTCAATATTAAGTTCTTCGCAGCAAATATTAAAATCAATTGGGGAGAAGAGCAATGCAAAAAAAGGTTAAATACGAAGAAGCCATCAAAACTAAGTACCCGGAACAGGTAGTGATAGCCATCGCTAAAGACAGGAACGGCAAAGCCAATCCAATTACGCTCGGCTGGACAATGATTGTCTCTGGCGAGCCGCCGATGATGGCCATTGCTGTTGCAAAGACTCATTATTCCATTGAGACCATAACACACTCAGAGTGCTTTACAATTGCCTTTCCATCCTCTGAGATGGCTGATGCTGCTCTGTTTTTTGGCTCAAAATCCGGTCGGGACATCGATAAATTCGCCGAGTTCGAATGCGGGACGGAGCCAGCCAAAGAAATCGACTCTGTTCTTCTCAGTGACGCCGTGGCCAATTTTGAGTGCACATTGGAATCACAAATGGTTGCCGGCGACCATGTAATTTTTGTGGGCAAAGTTGTTGCCTCCCACACCAATACCGAACCGAAAAAACGGCTCTATACTGTCGGCCCCGGCCACAAAATGGGCTCGTTTTCATAAATTTTTTTTGTAAAAAATTTCCCAGTGAGATTATTAACCGATGTGAATTTATAAAGCAATCGGAAATCGATTATCAACCTGTTAACAGCTCAAATTCTTCGCTGCTGAGGGATTGCCGCAGCTTTTGCAACGCAGTCAGTTCGATTTGTCGGGCCCTTTCCTTAGTCAGACCGAGGTCTTGACCGATCTGCTTTAATGTCTTAGTCCGCTTTTTTACCGGCGAGCCAAGCAGGCCAAAATGATTGAGAATTATATATTGCTCACGTTCATTGAGTTCCTGCTTGATAACTTGCTTCAAGCTTTGGTGTGCCCGCTCGATAGCTGCAATATCTGCTGTTGCGCTTTCCAGCCCCCGCTGGATATTTGCCAGCGAAGCCGCCCTTTTTCTGCTGAGTTCCGTACTCTTGCCGGATACCTTCGCATACTCCTTGGCTATGTTGAGCGAGGCAAGTTTGCCGAACCGAATGCCCTTAGTATAATCGAACTCTTCTACCGCTTTAATCAACGCGAAATTACCTTTACTCACCAACTCCAAAAAACCTGTTCTGCCGACGGCATGTTTGCTTGCGATGCTGACGACAAGACGCAGGTTTGCCTCGACTATTATCTTTTTAACGGCCTCGGCTTCAGCTAAATAGTTCTCTATCTCCATCAATAAAGCTCCCGAGACGTTAGAAAGCTTTATGTCTGCTCGTTTTTTGCTTGCGAGATATTTTAAGTAGTTGTATCTGCGGAAAAGCTCCAGCTCACATTCTCTATTTAGCACCGGAGTATCCTTTAGAGTTTGCAGGTATTCCGGCAAGAGATGTTCACCGACAAATTCGAATGGCTCAATGCTTTCGCCGGAAAGAAGCTTTTCTACAAAGATTGGATACGCGAGGATTTTCTCTTTAGCTCCTTCCTGGAGAAATTCATCGCTAACAATAAACTCAATTTTTTTAGCTAAAAGTGCCTTTGCTCTCTGCTGATTTATAACTCGATATATCGAACTTCTGCTGCGGCCGGCGTGCTTCATCAACTCTGCGATGCTTGTACCTTGTTTGTACAATTTGTACAGTTCCGCCGCCTGAGACGGACTCATTATGCTGCTGGGTTTCGTAAAAATAGGTTTATCAGAATGAGACTTTTCGTACTCAAGCAGTGTATACCTAATAGTCTCATGTGCTCTTGCAGTCTTAGCGGATATTCGTTCTATAATCTGATAACGAGACAAGTTACCCTTGGCTGCGAGGGCACAGGCCTGTTTTATAATCTTTTGTTTTTGCTCTTTCGTCAGCCTTTTGAAACACTTGCCTTTGGCAATAAGATTGGGATTTTGCTGGACAAATTTATCAACCGCCGATTGCAAAAAGCCGATGCGTTTTTGGCCGTCATTGAATATATATTTTCGTGCTATTAAGCCTTGTTTGCGCCAGCGGTAGATAGTTTTTGTCGAGACATTGAAGCTCGACGCAAGTTCCTCGGTAGTATAGACTTTTTCTTTTTGCTCAGTGACAGACTCAGCGAGCTGGCCGCTTATTTTAGAAATGAAAATCCGCAGGTCCTCTAAAAGTTGGTCGCCTTTTATAAGCTGCTGCTCCTGGACGCTCTTAGGATGGAAACCTGTGATCCGAAAGTGCACAAAATCGAAAGGGTATTCTTTGTCAGGCTCGATAATCGCAAAGAGTTTTTCGGCAGCATCTAATTGCTTCCGCCGTTTACTGACAGGTGTAAATCGAAGCTGCATCAACAATCGAGCTATATCTGGGTTCTTTATCCGATGCATAACTATACTTTAATTACTTTACACATAGCTGATGGAGTAAGAATGCAAAATTTTTCTTTTCTCTTTTTGAATTTTTATTTGTCATTTTGCAGTTTGATTTTCAATTTTTGATTTTCCCTCTTCACCAGATGTCTATTCTACCAAATTATGCGCAAAGAAAACAGCGTTTTTCAACGCTGTATTGGTTACTACAAAAGGAAAATCCCTGGTGAAACGCGAGGCTAAATATTTAGACCCACAATTTATTGCGGGATTTTTAACACGATGTTTCGCCATAGCCTTGTTGCACTCAGCTTTTCATTTCATGCCACTAAGCCTTTGGCCAAATCAACAGCCGAAGCAGCATCAGGGGCATAGCCGTCAGCACCAATCTTGTCGGCGTAACCTTGTGTTACCGGTGCACCACCTATCATAATCTTGGCTGAAACACCAGCTTCTTTCAGCACCTTTATCGTCTTTTCCATACTGGGCATAGTTGTCGTCAAAAGCGTGCTCATGCCGATCAACTGTATACCGGTAGCCTTGGCTTTTTCCACAAATTTTTCCGGCCCAACATCAATGCCTAAGTCAATAACTTCAAAGCCCGCACCTTTGAGCATCATTGCCACTAAATTTTTACCGATATCGTGCAAATCGCCTCGCACGGTTCCTATCATGAATTTACCGACTGGCTCAACACCAGCCTTAATAAGTTCCGGTTCGAGCACCTCCATTGCCATTTTCATGGCTCTGGCGGCAATAAGTACTTCAGGTATGTAAACTTCGTTCCTTTTGAAGCGTCCTCCAATAACGTTCATACCTGCAATTAGCCCCTCTTCCAAAACACTTTTAGCTGCTGTGCCTTCAGCCAAAGCTGTTTCAGTAATTTTTACAGCAGTACCCTGGTCGCCTTTGATAACCGCATCAGCCAACGCTTTCAAATCCGCCATCTTAGCTTACCTCGAAAAACAAGTCTTCCCACTTCTACTTTCCTAACAATTGAAGTTGAGATTAAACATTATTCTCTCTACGAAAACAAGTGTTAAATTGACTTTTTTTGAAAACCTCCAGTGAAACTAAGGGATAAATATTTTCTTAACCGTCACAACAAAGGACTTCGACAAGCTCGATCGATTCGTGACGACAAACTAATTCTCTATCTTGCCTTACTACGAGGATTGCATTAATTTGTCCTTCACCCTACAATAGCTAAACATAACATAAGCTATATGCTGTATGAAGTTCGAGAATTATGACGTTTAACGAACTATTAGCGTCGGTTTCTTCCGGAGATTGCCCTGGTATTTGTGTTGATTCACGCCTTGTCAAAAACGGCGATATCTTTATAGCTGTCAAAGGAACCGTTTATGACGGCCATGATTTCATCGACCAAGCCATTGCCAGCGGCGTCAAATATATCGTTGCTCAGAATATTGAACAGCATATCAAGCATCAAGAATCAAACATCGAGATTATTATTGTTGAAGATTCCACGGAAGCAGCGGCTATTCTGGCACAGGCAGCAAGGGGCAATCCAGCTTCGCAGTTAACCAATTTAGCTGTTACTGGCACAAACGGCAAAACCACCGTTGCGTACCTGGTTTGCTCCTGTATTCGCACAGTGGATAAAAAGTGCGGCCTCATCGGTACAGTTGAATACGACACAGGCTCAGCCGCCTGCCAAGCTTCAATGACAACGCCGGACTGCCTGGAAATTGCACATATCCAGCAGCAAATGGTAGAAGCCGGCTGTAAATATATGGTTATTGAAGCCAGCAGTCACGCCCTTAGCCAGAACCGTTTAGCGGGAATCAATTTCAAAGCCGCCGCGTTTACTAATCTCACCGGCGACCATTTGGATTACCATAAAACAAAAGAAAATTACTTAGACGCAAAGATGAAACTTTTTTCCGCTCTTTTACCCGATGCTGTAGCAGTACTAAACAAGCAATCGCCGGAAGCTGAATATATCGCCAGGAAAACTAAAGCTAAAATCTTGTGGTACGCAATTGATGAACCAGCGAATATTACTGCTCATATCGAATCGATGGACATAAATGGAACTGTGTTTATCTTGAAATACCACGAGCCACGAGCCACGAGTTACGAGTTACGAGTAAAGACCCCCCTACTAGGCCGACATAATGTAAGTAACCACCTGGCAACTGCGGGATTGTGCCTTGCAGTCGGGTTTGATTTGGAAACCGTAGCAGCCGGCCTTTCGGCTTTGCATGGCGTACCAGGCCGATTGGAGAAAGTGGATTGTGCCGACTTTTCTGTCCTCGTTGATTATGCCCATACCGATGATGCTTTGAAGAATGTTTTATCTACACTAAAGCCCTTGTGCAAAGGCAGATTGATAATTGTATTTGGCTGTGGCGGCGACAGAGACAGAACAAAACGCCCGCGAATGGCCAAGGTCGCTGAAGAATTAGCTAATATAGTGATCGTCACCAGTGACAATCCGCGAACTGAGAAACCAGAAGATATAATTAATGAAATTCTCTCCGGCTTTGAAAATCGTGAATTGTGCATCGTGAATCGTGGATCTAACCACAAACCACAAACCACGAACCACAAGATCATAATTGAGCCTGACAGAAGAAAGGCTATTGAATTAGCGATAGAAACCGCCGAAAGGGATGACATTGTGTTAATAGCCGGCAAGGGCCACGAAAATTATCAAATCATCGGCACAAAAAAATTCCATTTTAGCGACAAGGAAGTAGCTACAGAGTGTCTTAAAAAACGAATCTGTGGAGTAAAACCTTTTTAGAAGCTATATCGCAGGGCTACGTATATATTTGTATTATTCTGGAATTGTGCGAAAAAGGTGCTGGGATAATCTCCGAAGAAAATATTTGCACCAGCTTCAAGAGCTAAACTGTCGGTAGCCTTGTAGTTTATATTCGGCCTCATATAAGCATCCTTATCCGATGGCGAATAATAAGTAAACAGAGAGCAACGCAGATTTTGATTCATTAAAAGCTTTGTCAAACGCACCGTCGTTACGTGTCTGTCCCTGTCACGGTCCAAGCCTACAGGCATACTGTCCTTGTGCTGGCCGTAGTCTAACATGTACTCAACATAATACTGAAAACCTGCAGTAAAGTCCCTGCCGACCTCCTGCGTATATCCAGCCAAAAACCGCAATTCGGAATTGTTCACCAGCGGATTTTTTCCGTTCTGGTCATCGTCCGATTCATAGTATCCAAATTCAAAATTTCCTATGCCTTTGCCAACGGCACCACGAATACTTGTACCATAGACATTCAAATCAGGAAAAATCGCTTGGCTTCGCGCAGCATTCTGTCCTCCAGGACTTTTCCAGTAACCGCGATAACCGTAGAAAGCGAGCTCGTAGTTGTTGATATTTTTATACAACCGTGCCGCAATCTCATCATCCCGAAACCATTGGTTCGGCTTATCCGTGCCCATTATCGCATCCCGACCGGCTAATCGGCCAAGATTTGAGTTCCAGTAGGAAATACGCTCACCACTTATAAAACGATCCAGATCAAACTGCGGTGTATAGACAATATCAAGATTGGCAAAGTCACTAAAAAGGCTAATCTTAGCGGCGTCTGACGGAGCCTTTAGATATTCGGTATCCCTGCCGATGAAAAAAGACTGCCAGTCTTTCGGGAACAAATCGTTGATAAAAAGAAGGTCACCTGTCCCCCAGGTCAAAATTTGTCGTCCTACCTTCAAATCCATAAAATCCAATGGGCGGGTGAATATGTTGGCCTCACGCAGGTCGAAGTCCGCCTGCTCCTCGACCATGTCGCCAATCACATCGCCCCGGACCTTAAGATCAGCCCAATCCAAATATGATGCCAAATCCACCTGCAGGCGGGTCTCCATCACCGACATATCTTTTTCATACTTATCTTTTCGCAGCCTGTAGCCCGACCTTATCTCATAGAAGCCATGTACCTCTACAGGCAGCTCATTGAGAAATGAACCAATGGAGTTTTGATTATCATCCTTCGCCGCTGCGGGTGTGGGGAAAGCCACTGCTACAGCAACTACCACAATCAAAACAGCTTGAGAACGAATCATCTAATCGCCTCCCGCGGCGGTTTGCGAAGGTATCGCTCTGTAAAAATGTCCTCATCAAGATTAATATCATATTTGACGCCACTAAAGACCATCTCCGTCTTGCTGCTGGTTTTCATATCTGTAACCTCCGATTGAACTACCGTTGGGAAATCCTGAATCATCTCAATCTTTTTGGATTCGATAACACGATAGAGCTTGCCTTGCTTGTCGAAATAGTCCATCTTCATAGGCACGAAAGTTTTGCGGTCTATCGAGACATTGTAATAGCTGAACTCCACCGTATCCGCTTTTTTAGGCACATTTTTAATCACAAACAATTGCTCTGTTGTCTCAATAAGTTCGTGAGTGTCTTCAGCCAGGTTTCTTCCCGAAATATCTTCATATAAAAAGTCTGAGCCAACAAAACTGGTGCGTTTGTCACCTGCTGCAATCCGCTTTACTAAATCGAGCGCAGGCAGATACAACCACCTGTCATCATCCTTTTGCAGTCCTACGTGCTTGTGGACAATGTAGACCATTCGGCGAACATCAGCAGGCCTTTCAAAATAAACAAAATACTTCTGGTCGCCGCCATCATTGACATCCTTCCTCAGGATAATAAATTCGCGCTCGCGTTTCTGTCCCTGCTTGCTTGTTATAGTCATTGTCACCTTTGCTTTGCCGTCCCTGCCCTGATAATACGCCATCATATTCGCCTTATTGACTATGGTATTGACAGCAGGAATTTCCTGAACAGCACTTTTAGCTTCGGGGACATTGTTCGGTTCAGCAGCCAAACCAGGCAGCATAAAAACAAACAATATCAACACAATCACTATATATCTGGTCATTTTACACCTCGCTTTCATCTTTTTTCTGTTCTACAGCTACTTTACATCTCTGTCGACGTGACATTATTCCACAAGTAAGCGCCATTAGCGGAATTGCTATTATACTAATCAATGTTAATTTGCTCCAGCCTAACTTGAAGTTCTGATGCAGATTTAACGCTATTAAAACCGCCGTTGCTACTGATATAATCAAACAAAATCCGCAATTACAGCCTAACGAGACCGGGGCACTTATTGGCTTAAACAATCTTTTCTCGGCTACTGTTATAATGGCCGGCAGCACTAACAAAGTGACCGCGCCTGACAAAGCCATTATTGCGCATAGAAATATACCAACCGTTTTATACGGTATCAAAGGCGCCGCCAAAAGAGGCAGAAATCCTATTGCAATAACCAGAACGTTTCTGCTTATCGCCCGTGCCGGCTCACCAAACATTACAGCAGAGCTGTCTTTCCATGAATGAGTCTCTGTGTAACTGACCCGCGAGCGTTCGAGAAAATGTATTGCAAAATCGACCGCCATACCGAGCGTCAAGGCGCTAAGCACCGCGACAGGCATATCATAATCCTTGCCTACCAGCCCGATTATGCCGTAGATAATAGTAATAGTTATCGACAATGGCACCATGCACACAAGTCCCCACAAAGGTGAGCGGAACAGTATCGCCATCATTATGAATACGATAATGAAACTGCCCATAAGTGACTGCAGCATACCCCAGACCATCTTTTCCTGCCAGATGACATTTATATACGTAAGTCCCGCCCAATTATAATCAAGCGGCACAGGCGGCGGATTCTTAGTAAAAAATTCGTCGACCGCCTTGACCACCTTCTGCATCTGTTTATTGTCGCCGCTTTTCAATTGCAGCCAAATGTTGGCTTTCCTGTAATCGTAGGTGACAAAATGCCATAAATCATCAGGAGTGTGACCACTCTGAAATTGTATCAGGCATTGACCCACCGCAGCCGACGTGTCAGGGATTTTGTAATTTTCACTACTGCCGTCAATAAGTTCCTGGTGCACTTTTTTAACAATGTCCGCGATAGAATTGCTTTTTCCCACAAGACCGGTACTTTCGGCGTGCTTTTGCATGCTTGATATGT
>CAZVUF010000117.1:0-8411 GCA_964629355.1 uncultured Pirellulales bacterium
GGAACCTGGCCGAAATTACGCCCATATAGAGTATTACTTTGAGGCATGCCCATTATTGAATCAATAACTAACTCTCTACTAGCTGGTTGCTTCTCCATGTTTGTACTTAACCATATCTTTTGCTCGCTATCTTCCTCATAGCGTACGATTTCCGGCCGTGGTGCGCCTGGCAGAGCAACCTGCAATATATAGCAATACCCAGACACAATATATCCATCCATGCTCGCGAATTTTTTCCCATTCCACGAGTTATTGGCGTACAACCAAAACAGATCGTTGTATTTTTGGTGGTTACTGTTCGCGGGACAGTAGAATATCTCTCGTGTCAGGCCGGTGCCGAGCATAAAATTCACCGTATTGGGGGCAATATCCTGCAGCCAGTATCCGGCTCTTTCGGGCAATGGGAGCCTTGAAGCGTTTTCATCAGCATACATATTCAAAGCAAGCAAGTGCTGACGGATACGCATTGCACAGGAGCGTTGTTTGGCTTGTTCTCTCACTCTTCTCAAAGCTGGTAGCAGTATTGCCATCAAAATTGCTATTATTGCTATTACTACTAATAATTCAATTAAAGTAAAGCCTCTTCGCTTCACCATGTCAGACCTCCCTTCTATTAATGAATCTGATACTTCTGAACAGGATAACAATGGTCGCTTTTATGACATGCTGTTAATAAATATCTTATACAAAGCAGTTTAATCCTGAGCCTAAAATGTATATAAATTAATACCTCTAAGCTACTTGCTTTATTGCAAAATTATTATACCCATTTTCCCTGGTAAGTCAATTTTTTTATTTTTTATTTTTTTCACGGCACAAGAGGTGCCCGAGCAATTTTAGGCAGGCGGAATTTAATATATAGCAGGTTTATAATCAGGTTCCTGACGATTTCTTGAACAGGTCTGTTTTTTTCTTTGGCCGAGGGCGAGCTTTGGGAGTTTGCTCACTTGTTATTGTGAGTCGCTGAAAGAGGGCGCGGTAATCTCATTTCATGCACAGTTAGATTGCTTCGTCGTCCGTATTTGGCGGGCTGTTCGCAATGATAAGCTCTAAGGGCATAATGACTTATGACGGTTATTATGCATGCCAGAATTTTTACACTCAGACAAAAGTGTGACTCACATGCTCACAAGCGAGGAGGTGTGAGCTGAGTGGATATCAATAGCCCTTTGGTGCCGCAATCAGGTCTATCAAACGCAAGGCTCAAATATCCCAGTTTTTAGCACTCTTAATAAATTTGTATTGCAGGAATACCCCGAGCGCCATCGGCACCAGCAGAATTAACGGTAAAAACCACTTCTGCTCAAACATAGTCTGCTTTAATTTTTCGCCCTCCACAATATAGTGATACATTATGGCTAAGATTCCGACCACTAATAGGCTGCCGCCGCCGAAGCTGGTAAACAGCATGACGGAGATTTTGAATACGATAAATGAGATCATTGCTCCGGCGATGACTCCTACAAGGGCGCCTGCCCAGATGTATTGTTCGGGTAGTCCTGCGGCGAGCCAGCCGCCGCCTGTGAGTATTCCACCCGCCGCTGCGCTTAAAATAGTCACTCCGTATCTCATCAATGGTATTGATAGTACTGTAAAAAGCACCACGGATATAAGGGCGAGCCAGATTATTACGCCCTCAATATATTTGTTTGCCAGTATGGCGATAGACAAACCAAATAGGCCGAAACTGATTGACACAAGTATTTTGTAAATGCGCCAGCCGTAGAATAGACAGACGATCCCAAAGGATATAAAGGTCAATGCTTCGACCAGGCCAAGTGAAGTGATCTGTTCCCAAATCAGGTCCATCCGAACAATTCCTCCTTCTGTTGTTTCTGAACCTGAATTTTTGGCTGCCTGTGCTAAAATGATAAGGCAATCCATATTTGTCTCCTGAATTAGTTTTTGCCAATAGTTAGTTGCTTATACTTCACAACTTTTCTCGGTAAATTTATTTATTCCGCCAGTTTTGTTTTGTTTGCTGAGGCTCCTGCGGCTCATTATTTGCAGGTTTTTTTCTTGTCGGTTGTCTCTTTCTATCTCGGCAGAGCAAATATTGCTCGATGGTGCCGAAAGCTATCATTACAACAAGAACAGTTAAATAAAATGAGCTTCTATCAGCGATTCTGCTTATAGGTGAGGAGCCTTTGTACAACAACAATAAAACCATGCCGCCATAGATAAGCAGCGTTCCCAGAGCGGCAAAGAGCAAAGCTGAAGAAAGACGCCAGAATATAAGTCCGGGCACTATTAAAATTATCGCAGATACTGCAATTATTGCCCAGTTATACAAAGGCATCTGCCAGCAGGCATTTTTTGTTTTGTTGTCGAATTCGACTGCGTATGATTTTACTGCCTGCAGGCTTTCATTAACGCTCAAGGTTGAGCTCTGTTCCGGCATTATACCCTGGTCTACTGAAGCTTCTGCATCGGCTGGTTTCATATATGGTGCGATCAGAATGGTAAAGCAAACAGCCGCGGCCAAAGCTGCAAGCAGTAATGCGATTATCAGTCTTTTAAATACGATTGCGACCAATGCAGCTATACCTGTGGCAATTGTAGTTATGATGATATTTCGGCTGAACAGGTAAAATCCACAAATTGCACCGATAATTGCACCTAAGAGACCGGCTAAGAGTCTTCTAAGACTCAAGCCACGAAGCCAGATAAATAATCCGACAACCAAGATTGTTAATCCTGGAACGATTAGCACAAGGGTAGCAAACCTTGCCGCTGCCTGTTCGAAATTTTGGAGAATTTCAAGCATATTGTACCTACAAGCCTTACCAACCGGTTCCTTTAGGCTTACCGGTCGTTCATTTTCTATTTATCGGCCTTTGAGCACAATTTTCGTTAAATAGTTGAGTAATTTATAGATACGAGCCTAAAAATGTCGGTTCCGGCCTCAATCGCAAAAAATGAAAACGTCCCATAATTTTCTTGACCTTTATTTCTGATCATCATATCTTGCAGCGTTAATAGTGATAAAAGCAGCGAGAGGACATCTACAATTTTGCTAAGATTTGTGCCGCATGAACTCTGGCCGTTATTACGGCTTGTGCCAAGCGAGAGTATGAATGTGAATATCTGAACTTATAAAGACCAGCATGGCAAAGGTTTGGCCAAAGAATTGGTCTTGCTCACGAAAGAGCGTGTCTTTGTAAACCTGTAAAGGAGGTGTATCATGTGTAGAAAATGGATTTATTTGTTATGTCTTTTTATGCTGCTGGGCCTGCCTCAAACGAGCGTAGTCAATGCTGCTGACGATAGTCTTATAGGCTGGTGGAAGCTTGATGAAACATCCGGGACCATTGCCCAGAACTCAAGTGGCAACGGCTACGACGGCACCCTCCAGGGCAACCCGCAGTGGACAGCCGGCCAGATTGGCGGTGCACTGGCATTCGACGGCACCGACGACTATGTGGATTTGCCCATTGGTTCGCTCATTAGTTCGCTAACCGACTCCACCTTTGCGGCATGGGTGAACTGGTCTGGCCAGGGCGGTGACTGGCAGCGTATCTTTGATTTCGGCAGCGGCACATCGGTCAACATGTTTCTTACACCCAGCAATGGCTATACTGGCACGCCGCGTTTTGTCATTACGTTTGCTGGTTGGCAGTACGAGGATCAGATAAACACGTCGGAAGTCTTGTCCACCGGATGGCATCATGTAGCTGTGACGATAGACCTAGGTAGCACCACTGACACGCTCTACATCAATGGGCAAGCCGTTGGTCAGAACACTGCTACTAGAAATACACCAAGCAATCTTGGAGAAACCACCCAAAACTGGCTCGGCAGATCGCAATATGCATCAGATCCGTACTATAATGGCTCTTTGGATGAATTTCGCATCTACAACCGGGTTCTGTCACAGGCCGAGATTCAGCAGATTATGCGAGGTGAGTTAAATCCCTTCGCCTCTGACCCCGACCCTGGGGACGGCGCTATACGTACGGACACATCGGTGACACTATCCTGGACGCCGGCAGCGGGTGCGGTCTCACACGACGTTTACTTCGGCACCGATTACGATGCAGTGGCCAATGCCGTTACGACTGATGTTACAGGTATATATCGAGGACGTCAGAATAATGTCATCTATACTCCCTTGGAAGCACTTGAATGGGGTCAAACTTACTATTGGAGGATCGATGAGGTTGGACCAGATGGCATGATATACATGGGCGCGGTCTGGAGCTTTACAGTTACACCAGAGGAGGGATGGGTCCCGTTTATTCCCGGAGCAGAACCTGGAACTCTACACGAGGTCAAGCTCAAAGCTTCAGATAACACAGGTATAACCGTAGATTCTAATATCCCGGGAATGTATAGTGCAAACGTTTGTGCTGAAGATTATGTGTGTCAAAGACTAAGTATTCCTGACGCAGGGCGTGCAACTGAGATTGGCAAGCCGGAAGTCCCAATGATCAGGAGATACTTTGAAGTCCCCTACGATGTCAATCTGACATTAGAGGTAGTATACTTACACGCCATCACCTTGGAAGGATACAACGTTTGTCCTGCCCAACCACCTCTCTATGAAACTGACGAGATACCAGAATATGTTATAGACTCCAACACCTATTCGACTGATGCGTTTTATCCACCGCATAATGCCTTTGTTGAAGAACCCATAATAATCAGGGGGCATAGAATTGTATCCCTTACTCTGTGCCCGGTTCAGTTTAATCCTGTTACGAAACAGCTTAGAGTTTATTCGAAAATTGAAGGACGTCTGAATTATGATCGTCCAGCACAAATAGAGGGTGTTGAAAAACGGCTCGAATCCGAAGCATTTGAATCACTATGTAAGGCTTTTATTCTCAACTATAAATCTCCTGAGGAATACCTCAGCAGAAGACACAAGGATGTTGGAAGTCCCAGTGTAGATTATCTGATCATAACACATGACGACTTCAATCCCAATGTCAAACCTTTAGCAGACTGGAAAGAGAAGAAGGGCCTGAGGACAAAGATAGTGAAAACGTCGGACATATCTTCTCCTGCAGCCCCAACTACTGCGGACATAACGGACTACATCCAGGACGCGTATGATACCTGGAACCCGCCACCCACGTACGTATTATTGGTGGGGGACTCAGAGTTCATCCCGACACACTATGTGACCGCCCACCCAAGTCCTGCGCATGGCGGCCACAGAACCGCAACTGATCTGTACTACGGTACACTTGATGGGGACGACCGGTACCCAGACGTTTTCGTAGGTAGAATTTCCGTTGATACGGCGGCAGACGCCAATACAATAGTCAACAAAATCATCGGATATGAGCAAAGCCCGCCGACAGATGCGAACTTCTACAATGATATATCACTCTGCGCATACTTTCAGGACGATGCCGACGATGGCCAAGAGGACAGAAATTACGTGTTCACAACGGAGCAAATACTCGATTACCTAAACGGTCAGGGTTACAATGCGGAGAGAATCTATAACACAAACGGCACAAATCCCACGAACTACAGCAATGGAACGGCCGTGACGGGAGGCATTAATTGGAACGGTACTCCAGCAGACATAACCGGCGCTTTCAATAATGGACGACTGCTAATCACCCACCGAGATCATGGTCTTTCGAGGAATTTCTGGAATGAGCGTCCCGTACCGCATGGGCAATGGCAAGGCACGTATGACGGATGGAGTGAACCTTGGTTCACAACATGGGATGTTCCCTGGCTAAACAATGGCAACGCCTTTCCGGTCGTGTTCAGTATAAACTGCCAAACAGGTTGGTTTGACGGCGAAACTGATCCGTATACATGGAACTTCGAATGTTACTGTGAGGAACTTCTGCGACATCAAAATGGCGGGGCCGTTGCAGTATTTGGTGCGACGCGTAACAGCCCCACTGCATGCAATGACTATCTTTTCAGAGGTTTTACCGATGCGATATTGCCAGATTTTCTCTCGCCGACGCAAAACGCCTTATACAGACTGGGTCAAGTCCTAACGTACGGCAAGATAATTGTGGTGCTCCAAAACGGCTATAGCGATGACTCTACAATTGTAGAAGTTGAAGAATACAATCTTTTCGGTGACCCGGAAATGTCTCTCTGGACAAATCAACCTCAACCTCTGACCGTAATTCACCCATCTAAAATAGGTTCCGGGGGATCGCAGAAGTTTGTGGCGAAGGTCACGGATGGTGCAAATCCCGTACTGCATGCACTTGTCTGTTTACGGAAAGATACGGACGTGCACACATTTGAGTATACTGATGCAGGTGGGCATGTGATCTTCGATATCACACCATCCACAGGAGGCAACTTGGATATCACCGTAACAAAGCATAATTATTTACCGTATGAAGAAGTGATAGAAGTTACAAATGGAGGTGCAGTCATCACAGAATTGCTGCCCGATTCTGCGGTGCCGCTTCAACCGTTCAGAATAATAGGTAAGAACTTCTCCAACGGAGAAGAGGTAGATACTTACTTTGACGCCACTGGTCTTTATTTAAACGAAGCTGTAGACGGCGACGTCAACTTTGTCCAATCAGTTCCTTCTCCATATCCCGAAGGTCCATCAAATGTCACAGTTATCGGTAGAAGTTCTGGTCGAGCTGCTGTTGCGGTCCTTACTGTTTTTCCACCTGAACCTCTACCAGAGCCTTATATTTACTCTCAGGATAGTTCCATGACGTGGCATCTCAATCCATCTGGTGGCGATCCGGTTTGGGATAACCCATGTATCCGACTTTATGAAGAAAGCACCGGCAACCATGTTTCTAGACTTGAACTTCAGATAGGTACAACATATACAATAAAAGCAGAAATACATAATTCTGCTAATCTGCCTGCGAATGGCACCGAAGTTACTTTTAAAAGTTCTCCATTTGGTATAGGACAGCCTTGGGAGTTTATTGGTACTGATACTGTAGATGTGCCTGCAGCTACTGGAACTATCCAAGCAAGTGTAAATTGGACACCTATCTTAACAGGCCATCGCTGTATCCGAGTTGAAATATGGCATCCACTGGATTCCTATTTCAGGAACAACTGGGGTTACGAGAATTGTCGTGTGGAAGCAATTACATCTCCTGCAGAGATTTTCTTTGATGTCCGCAATCCGACCGATACTCCCGCATTGGTTTACTTAGAGGCAACCCAAAGCGATCCCTGCGAACAGGGCGAGCTGTGGGGGACAAGGATTGAGCGTGAGTATCCGCAAGTGCTTGAACCTGGTGAGCACCAAACGGTGACACTTACAATCCTGGCCCCGGAGTGGGCAGAGATTGGAGAATCTCGTACCGTATCGGTAACAGGGACAATCAACGGAGAAATAATTGGAGGCATCGAAATCCAGGTCATTAAGGATCATCCGCCTATTCTTACAAACGGCTATGTTGATCCAAACAGCGGGGTTACAGGTACGAATTTCACGTATTGGGTGAAATATACAGATGAAGATAATCATCCGCCCATGAAAGGCTATCCAACACTTACCATATTTAAAGGTGGTGTGCCGGTAAGTGGAAGCCCGTTTGTGATGGATGAGGAATACCCAAATGATGCAGGCTATGCGGATGGTAAAATCTATACATATTCCATCACCTTATCAGAACCTGGAGATGACTACACGTATTGCTTCTGGGCAAGAGATAGTCTCGGAATTGGGGCAGAAGGCCCTGCAGCAGATGTGATGAGTGGTCCATTAGTGGTGGGAATAGGGCCAAAGTGACTTGTTGTGGACGATTTTAAGGACTAACAACGACTACGAACTCAATAAGATATTTGACGCATGGGTAGATATGGGCCGTCCTGACTAACGGTGCCACGGTAGTTATCCTGATGCGGATATAGACGCTGGAGAGCATTTCGTTGAGACAACGACCGTCCACAGCGGCGATTAGTCTATGCCGTATTTCTACGACAACAGTGTTGGCATTTCTGAGGCAACCTTGACGTTAAGCTCTCATCGTGACTGGACCCAAAAGGCAGTTAATACATTGTCTTTGTGGTTCATTAGTAAGGTGGGTAATTCTGTTGAGCCGATGTATATTGCTCTCAACGGAAGTGCGGTTGTCTATCACGACAATCCAACCGCTGCAGCGGTAACCGACTGGACCGAATGGGAAATCGGCTTGCAGGCATTTACTGACCAAGGAGTGGACCTTACCAATGTCGCTTCATTTGATATTGGTTTTGGCAACAGAGAAAATCCGCAACTCGGCGGTTCAGGTTTAGTTTTTTTTGATGATATTGGATTGTTTTGTTCACCACAACAATAAATAGCGAAACATGAGTCTGCGTTACAGTATGGTCACCGAGTGAAAAACGGGGCTGAAAATTAGTCGCCGGTTTAATGCGGATGAGAGGAGTCGAACCTCCACGGGCGTTAAGCCCACAGGCACCTGAAGCCTGCGCGTCTGCCAATTCCGCCACATCCG
>CAZVUF010000118.1:0-8307 GCA_964629355.1 uncultured Pirellulales bacterium
TCCGTCCGACATATCTGGAGGCGATACGGCTGAAGGAAAGGATTATTGCTGAAACAAGTCCTGATGACGCAGATAAGATGGAAAGAATTACACTGGAAGTTATCGACCAGCAAGAGGCTTCTATGTGGCGGAGATGGTAAGTAGTTAAATGGCTGGAAAGGACTCCGGAGGATAACAATCGATAGGAGCTGTTGATTTGAAACTTGGAAGAAACACATACACGATGGTCATAGCTATTGTGGCAGGCAGTCTGCTTGTAGCAGGCCTTGTCCAGCTGCAGGATTCTGGCGTTGGAGTAGGGTGGGGTAGTTGGTATGGAGTATTGTGTATTATCGCATATTTTGTCGGGGCTGTGGGCGTGATTTGGCTTTGCTGGTTTTGGCTGAAACTGGCGCGGGCAATCACGTCTATGGCCCAATCGCTCAAAGCCGAGAAGCCGGCTTTTATCAGTCCAAAAGCTAATCCACTAATCAATGAGCTAAGCGAGGCAGTTAATAGTCGGATCGAGAGTTATTCTGGTTTCTTGGAGCAACTCCGAGGGCAGGTAAAGGACCTTCAAATCCAAGTTCAATTGTCGCGAAGACAAAAAGGAAACATTGAGGCTATTATTTACAGCCTTCATGATGCGGTAATTGTCGTTGATGAATTTGACAGATTGTTGATGGCGAACGAAGCTGCGGGAAAACTTTTCAACTTTGACTTCGCGAATTCCCAATACAAGCCCATTGATTCTCTTGTAGTTCCTGACAAAAGAGAATTTGTAAATTTTCTTCGCCAAAGCAGACAGAGCAAGGTAGAAGCTACCAGACGTGAAATTGAATTTTTGCAGGATGAAAGGTCGAAGGTTTACGACTGCGTTATCTCGTGCGTCAATGATAACAAACAACAGGTTTGCGGAGTTGTCGCAGTTCTTCATGACATTACGAAGGAAAAGGAAATTCAAAGAATGAAAAATGATTTTGTAAGTCACGTCTCTCACGAATTGAAAACCCCACTTGCCTCCATAATGGCCTATTCGGAAATGCTCAATGATGGTGAAGCCGATGATGAAGAGACAAGGAAGCAAATGTATTCAGTGATTCAGAATCAGGCAAAAAGATTGAGTCGGCTGATAGATGACATTCTTAATATTTCCCGTATAGAGTCAGGTTTGATAAAGATAGAAAAGAAGCCGGTCAGCTTGACGATGCTAATAGAAGAACAATTGCAAATGATCAAAAACTATGCTGAAGAGAAGGATATTGAGATCATCACACAGACGCCGATCATTCACGATGTAGTATATGCCGACAAGGATATGATTTCTCAGGTCATCGTTAATCTACTCAGCAATGCAGTCAAATACACTCCACGTGGTGGGTCGGTCAGAATTGATATTGTGGTAGATGAAACAGCAGGTGTCGCTCAAGTCACGGTGACTGATACAGGCGTTGGAATTCCAAAAGATGAAATCGAACATGTCTTTGATAAATTCTACAGAGTCAGTGCAAACAATAATCAGGCAAAAGGTACTGGCTTAGGGCTTAATTTGGTTAAACAAATAATCGAAAAAGTTCACAACGGCCGGGTATTTGTTATAAGTGAGCCCGGCGTGGGGAGCACATTTGGTTTTGAGTTGCCTTTAGCAGTAAGCAGTGAGGTCAAGACCGTTCATTAGTAAATAATAACTACAGGTAAAAAATCGTGTTCCCAATATTAATCTTACGGGGAGGTAAAAATGGCTGAAAAGAAAATTTTGGTCGTTGACGATGAGATACATATTGTGCACGTGGTGGCAATAAAGCTTCGTAATAATGGTTACGAGGTTATATCGGCAGATAACGGTGCCGAAGCCTTTGAGGTGGCATGCAAGGCAAAGCCGGATGTCATTGTTACGGACTTTCAAATGCCAGTTTTGACAGGATTGGAGCTCGTGGAGAAACTGCGACAATGTGAATTGACCAAAGATATACCGGTTATCATGTTGACCGCCAGAAACTTTGCAATCTCACAGGAACAGCAAAAAGACTTGCAGATAGCGCAATGCCTCAGCAAACCGTTTAGTCCCAGAGAACTGTTGGGACATATAGAGGATGTTCTGCACGATAGAGCAGTCAACTAATAGAGACTATGATACGTTTTGTATTTTAGCAGAGGTATAATGAGCACAGCCGTTAAGAATTTAAGCTCATCACAGCAACTTGAATTGAGGAAATTCGGTGGCAGGATAAATAAGTTCGGCCTCAATTTTGCGGTTTGCGATGTCCATGGCGAGCTTGTCCTGCTATGCGAGGGGAGTAAATTCCGATCGGCCACGCAGCAATTAATCGAAGTCAGTCGACAAGCATTAGATCGAAACAATGAGATGTTGAGACATGTAATTGACCCGCAGTCCGACGGGAATAGTCCTGATAATACCTGCGTGGAGGTATTCCGATTTGGCCGGGAAAATCAGTTTTTGGCTGCTATTCTAAGACAGGAAGGTGAAATTGTCGGAACGGCTTTGGTTGATTTGGGCGATAGTACGTCACGCTTCATGGACACTACTCAACAAGATATAACTGATATGTTTTTCAGTGAGATGCTTGAGCTTTTAGCCGAGAATTTTCAAACTGCTTTTAAAGCTGAACAGCAGATTGAAAAAGTCGGTGCTGAACTGGCGGAAACATACGAGGAACTCGTATTGCTTCACAATCTGAGCACAAATATGAAGGTCACGGAGGAGGACACCAACTTTTTGCAAATGGCTTGTGACAGCTTAACTGATATTGTTTACGTCGAAGGTATTGCGATTCTATTGGAAAAGACTGTAGAAAGTGATAAAAAGCTGATTCTCGCCGCTGGCTCCGGCTTGATAGATATAGATGAGCGTATGGCAGCTATTCTGCATAGCCGCTTGGTTGATGAAATAAATAGTGGCAAGGAAGCCCTGCTGGATAGCGCGGTGTATTCTCCTTTCAAGTATGATTGGCCGAGTAACGTAAGAAATATTATAGTAGTACCTCTGTGTAGCAAAGAGAAAAGGGATTCGCATTTCGCGCAGGAAACTAAAGCCGGCAACTATGTAGTAGGATTTATGGTTGCCGTAAATAGAATCGACAAGCCGGATTTCGACAGTATTGATGTAAAACTGTTTAACTCGGTAGCCGGTGGATGTGCTGTGTTTATCGAAAATGGTGCGCTTTTCATGGATCTCAAGGAATTATTTATAGGTTCTTTGAAAGCCCTGACGAGTAGCATCGATGCGAAGGATAAGTATACTCATGGTCATTCGGAAAGAGTTGCGTTTATCTCACGATGGATTGCAGAGAGAGTCACAGAAATAGAACCGTTGGAGCAGGAGCAGATATACAAAATTTATTTGTCTGGGTTGTTGCATGATATAGGAAAAATAGGAATAGACGAATCAGTGCTGCTTAAGAATGGCAAGCTGACGGAGCAGGAATGGGAGCATATAAAAAGACATCCTTCTATAGGAGCCGGCATCTTAGGCGTAATAAAGCAGATGCGTGACATCGTTCCTGGTATCTTGTGCCATCATGAACGAATCGATGGCAAAGGTTATCCGCAGGGTTTGAAGGGCGAGCACATACCACTGGCAGGTAAAATTGTGGGACTTGCAGATAGCTTCGATGGAATGACGTCAAAACGGGTTTATAGAGATGCGATGACTGTAGAAGAAGCGCTTGAGGAAATAGAAAGGGGGCTGGGAACACAGTTTGATGAGAGGATAGGAAGATTATTTCTTAACAGCGATGTCTATAGGTTATGGGACATTATTCAGAACGGTTTCAGTGACAATTATAGAAATCTCAACTTCTCAGAATATGACACCGCTGCAGTGGGGGTATTAATTAGATGAGATTAAGAACCCAGAATTATAACGATGTAACTATTGTGGAGCTACAGGGCGAGTTGGATGGCGACCTTACCGAAATGCTGCAAAATGCAATCACTGATATAGCTCCAAAGCATAGGGTCGGTATAGTGCTTGATTTGAGCGCTGTGGTATTTATCGATAGTCAGGGACTGGAACTGCTGTTGTGGGTGCGAGACTATTGTCATCAGAACAAGATCCAGCTTAGATTGGCGGGGCTTGATGAGAATTGTACGAAAATTTTTGAAGTCACTCGACTTGAAAGCGGGTTTGACCGCTACGCAGAGCTTGCAGAGGCAGTAAAGAGCTTTGTGTAAATGCTTTGTTAAGAATCAAATTGAATTATGAGATAGCAGTTATGGGTCAGATAGCCGTAGAAAACAAAACTCAGCTTGGTCAATTATTGATTACTAGCGGCGTTATAACACCTGAACAGGTCGAAAAAGCACTTGCAGAGCAGAGTGAAAAAGGCCATCGTAAGCTGCTTGGCGAGCTTCTCGTAGAGATGGGTTATTGTACGGAGAATCAGATAGCCGCAGCGTTGGCCCATAGCTACGGTGTCCCGTATGCACAGGTTAGTCCCAAAATATGTGACGCCAAGACGTTTGAAATCCTGCCGAGAGAATTTCTTGATGATCATATTGTTTTGCCGCTTTTTAAGGTTCGTGATGTACTGACTGTGGCGGTGAGCGAACCGACAAATGTATTTCTGATTGATGAAATAGAGCGGATAAGCGGCTGTAAGGTTCAAATAGTTTGTGCAACTGCTAAAGACATTAAAGCAACGCTGCAGACATATTTGCCGGCTGCAAATGTCTTTGTCATTGACGATATTATCGATGAGGAGGGATTAGAGGACTTTACACTGATAGAGAATATCACTCAGGATATAGGCAATCTTGAAGAAGTAGCGGGCCAGTCACCGGTCGTCAAGCTGGTCAATTATTTGCTCTATAATGCAGTTCACGAGAACGCCAGCGATATCCACATCGAGCCGGATGATAAAAAATTACGGGTTCGATACCGAGTTGACGGCAAATTGTACGAAAAAATGCGACCGCCGTACCAGATGCACCCTGCAATTGTTTCCCGTGTTAAGATTATGTCCGAGCTCGACATTGCTCAGCGACGTCTGCCGCAGGATGGTGGCATTCATGTTTTAGCCGAGGGTAGACCCATAGACCTGCGGGTATCGGTTATGCCTGGTAACTTTGGTGAAAAGGTTGTTATTAGAATCATTGACCCACATAAGGTGCTTTTCAGTCTTGAGTCGCTCGGCTTTACTTTTGAAAACCTTAGACGTTTCAGAGAGGTGATACAGTCTCCAAATGGCATAGTTTTGGTGACAGGCCCAACCGGTTCGGGGAAAAATACTACGCTTTATGCTGCCTTGTGTGAATTGAATAATGACGAGGTAAACATTTGTACTGTTGAAGACCCGGTGGAGTGTAACATACCGGGTATAAACCAGTTTCAGGTGAGCACGGCTGTTGGTTTTGAATTTTCAAACGCGTTACGGAGCTTGTTAAGACAGGACCCCGATATAATAATGGTCGGCGAGATTCGTGATGAAGCTACGGCAAATATCGCGGTTCAGGCGGCTCTGACAGGTCATTTGGTCTTATCAACTTTGCATACTAATGACGCACCTGGGGCAGTGACACGTTTGATGGATTTGAAGGTTGCTCCTTATCTTGTCAGTGCCTCACTAATTGGAGTCATGGCTCAGCGATTGGTACGCAAGATATGTGCCAACTGTAAGACAGAGTATGAGCCGGCCCGTAGTATAAAAAAAGCATTTGAAAAGCTAAGTGGGGAAGCCGTATCATTTTACCGCGGTGTAGGCTGTAAAAAATGCCGGAATACAGGCTATGCTGGCCGAATCGCGATTCATGAACTCTTTGTGCCGGACGAGGAAATCAGCGAAATGATTAATGAGGGGATAAACACAAAGAAATTGAGAACAAAAGCACTTGAAAACGGAATGATTCCTTTACAAATGGATGGTATTGAAAAGGTAAAAGCAGGGATCATATCTATCGAAGAAGTGCTGAGAACAACCCAATCGGCACTGTAATGCTTGCCGTGGATCGGTACATGTAAATGACTGTAATTGCGCCTAAAATTAATAAAGAAATTGACAAAGCGGCAACGTCCGCCAAGGAAGGGGACAGCCATATTTCTGTGCACTCATATCAACCGTTGAGTCGTCAGGTAAACCAATCATACAATCGGCTCTATAATGCAAATGTAAAAAGCCCTGAGCTGATTATGTTTACAACGGAGCTGTCGGTTATGCTCGACAGCGGTGTTGTGCTTAGTGATGCTCTTGATACGATTGCAGAGCAGATTCAGAATGAAAAATTCAAGATGATAGTCATGGATGTAGCTGAAGCGGTAAAAAGCGGCGAGAATTTTTCAAAAGCTCTTTCAGCTTACCATAAAGTTTTCAATCCAATGTTTATAAGCATGGTCAGGGCTTCAGAAGCGTCCGGTAGAATGGCAGAAATGCTTAGTTTGCTTAGCGGTTATTTAGACTTCGAATGCGAAACACGCAAGCGCATCAAGGGAGCGCTTACTTACCCATTCATAATGGCACTTATGGCTGTGGCGGCGACCGGCACATTAATGTTCTTTGTCTTACCGAGGTTCATGAGGATTTATGAATCCAGAGAGGCGGCACTGCCAAAAATAACTCAAATATTGGTAGGTTTTAGCAGATTATTGGGTAATTACTATGCAATGGGTACTTTAGTTACGGCTGCAATATTATTGCTGATGGGTTTATATTACTGGTCCAGGACAGTGAGTGGCAGGCGAGCAATAGATTTTGTGAAAATTCATACACCGGTACTGGGTACAATGTTTATTGACATGGTAGTAACTCGTAGTATGCGCATAATGTCAACAATGGTTAATACCGGTGTTCAACTCCTGGATTCGATACAGGTGATTCATGGGGCGTGCAACAATTACTATTTTCAGCAGTTTTGGGCCGACGTAAGTGAGAAAATACATGATGGCTATCAATTATCAGAGTCGATGCAGCTTTCTCCGAGTGCTAATTTAATTGCACCTGGAATTATACAGATGCTCCGAGCAGGGGAAAAAAGCGGAAAGCTGGGGCAGGTTTGTGACAAAATATCAATTTTTTACGAGAAAAAGCTCGAAGCTTCAATAAGAAACGTTATGACGCTTATTGAGCCGCTAATGATTGCAATCCTTGGTGCCATCATTGGAACTGTTGCCATAGCACTGCTGCTGCCGGTCTTTAGAATATCAAGCGTAATCGCACACTAAACAGAGCCACAATCGTGAGGGAGTTATTCACCTGTTTCAAAAATCAATCGCTACAAGATTCTTTCTGCACGTGCAGTGGTTTCCAAGGTGACATAAGGCAAGCCTTGAGGCGGTAAATTCTATTGGGAATGGACCATTTTCTATCTGGCCGTACCCGATTGTGATGTGAGGCAGAAAATTCGCGAAGCTCGCTTTTTCCGGATAGTTCTTAATCCACAGCAGAGTAGACTCCGCAACCTCTGCATCGTATATCATATCTTCAGTGACATTATAGCTAAAAAACGGCTTGACTTTCTTCATAACCTTTTCGTGTAATGATTGAAGTTTTTCTGTCTTTTCTATTTCAAAAACCGATGCTTTTTCGCCCTTGGTATTTATTGATGTCCTAACGCTGGAAACTGTCAGGTTTTCCGGCGTGTACTCTTTTACAATAGGCTCTAATACTTTTTCGATGGAGGGGATATCCCTTTCTTCGATGCAGCCCATAGCTAAGGAAATATGCGGCAGACAATTTTTTTTATTCAGCACTATTTCGGAGCCGAATTTTTCAACAAGCTCGGCATTTGCGTTGATTGCTTTATCCATCATTTCATCTGAAGGCAACAATACTACATCTACAGCTATTTTAGTCATATTTTCTCCAATTACTTTGCATTAAAGTTCTCTTCTTGCCGACATTAATTTTATAACCTCATCGTATTGCCTTAAGACTCCCTCATCTTTCTGTTTGATAAAACGATTTGCAAGAATAATTGTCATGCAGTTGGCAATAAAACCGGGTACAATCTCATATAGATGACCGCTTAAGTCAAGCTGCTTCCATACCACTAAGGCGACCGTGCCTGTCACCATTCCCGCTAAAGCTGATTGCCAGCTCGTCTTGCGGGAGAATAATCCAAAAAGTATCAAAGGCCCAAATGCCGCTCCAAAGCCGCCCCAGGCATAGGCAACTATCATTAAGATTGTCTCATCCGGATGCAACGCTAAGACCAATGCTATCGCCGAGATTATGATTGCACAGATTCTGCCGATAAGTACGACCTCCCATTGTGAGGCATTTTTCTTTATTGCTTTCTGATAAAAATCTTCCGTCAAAGCCGATGACGAAACTAAAAGCTGCGAATCTACGGTTGACATAATCGCCGATAAAA
>CAZVUF010000119.1:0-8296 GCA_964629355.1 uncultured Pirellulales bacterium
ACTATTACTTTGCACCATATTTCAGTAATGATTTATTCCAGTTCAATGACTCAGTCAAGTTTACGCGAAATCATGGGGGCTTAGGTAAAACCATTTTTTATGACAGCACTATGGTTATTGATGAAAATGGTATTAGTATAGGTAGACTGGAAACTCCTAGCAATACCACATTGATGCGGATTAATCGATACTATAATTCAGCGGACGGCCGTTATGGAATTTATACAAGGCTCGAGAATTCAGGAGATGGCAATTTAATAGGAAATTATACTCATGTAGAACATACATCGCCAACATTAATACCGGGTATATATACCTACGGTGTAAGATCCTGGGTATGGTCCAATGCGGAGCATAGATGTGGAGTGTGCGGAATCACTTATACAGCGACCGATTCATTAAATGAAGGTTTTTCCCAAGGTATTTACGGTTCGGCAGCTGGTGGAGCATATAATTATGGAGTATATGGTAGCGCCACTCAACTTCTTACTGCCCGATATGGTGTATACGGTACTGCAGGAGCATCCAACTATAATTATGGCGTATACTGTTACGGCAATCTTCATTCAACCGGAACAAATACCAAAGCCGGCGGAGGATATAGAATTGATCATCCGGATGATCCCGAGCATATGTATCTCCAGCACTCTGATGTGTCTTCTCCTGATATGATGAATATCTATAATGGTAATGTTACTACTGATCTCAATGGCGAAGCAACAGTCATTCTTCCCGATTATTTTGAATCTCTCAATTCTGATTTCAGATATCAGTTAACAGCTATTGGTACATTTGCCCAGGCCATAATTAGTGAAGAAATCAAGGGAAATGTTTTTTCAATTAAAACCGATAAACCGTATGTCAAAGTCTCCTGGCAGGTAACTGGAATACGCCAGGACGCTTTCGCCAAAACACAATCGATAGATGTCGAGGTGGCAAAAGACGCCACAAAACAGGGACGCTATCAGAATCCGGAGCTGTTTGGTTTTGGAATCGAACAATCGGTCGATTACGAGAATCATTTAAATAATCCTGATGAGGAAGAATTGGAATAGGATAAAGCCGAGAGGTAAGTAATAATTGTTGGCCGTCAAAACCTGTTTCAACTTGTCACAAATTCGCCACATAGCTTTATCGACTTTATTATAATATATTTTAACTAACTGTAAAGGATGTGACCGGAATATACCAATTAAGCGGAGAGGCAGGGATTCGCAACGCATAAATTCCCGTAAGTTTTTAAATACTAATAGATTAGGCGTAATTCAATGGGCGTCCGAAAGTTAAGTTGCGTAGAGTTCCGTTAAGTTGCGTTAAGTTCCATCGACTTCCGTGAAGTTCGCTGTTAGAAAATCGTTAGAAAAAAAGCTCCGTCAATCAGAAGAATATTTCCTTTTTTTATAAAGATTTTTGATAAATTCTCTTCTCCGCGCAGACATGTTGAATTCCAATAGTTAATGTCTTGGGTCATCTAAAAACAATATATCAATTAAGAATCCGTAGTTGGAGTCTCGTCAAGCCCGCAATAGACTAACTTAGTCTACATTGAGTGCCAGCAGTCAACGCATGGCGAAATAAGATCGCCCACGTATTTCCTACCTGATCTTGGTTCGACCAACTCCATGGGTGCCGGTCGAAATCGCATATGAGGATCTAGGGTAATAGGTCAATCAGGACACTCCGGTCGGTAATCGATATCCTCCCACCGCGAGGGGTGTTGACTTCGAAATTTATTCCGGTCAGTTGAAGTTTGTAGAACCGGCAATCGATGCCTTCAGGCAAGTTTTTCGGGTTGCCATCAATAACACATAATGTTATCTTGAGACAGTAGAAGATGACTGTTTTGGAATATTGAGATTAACATAATCAAAGTGAAAGGAGTCAAAATGACTGCCAAAAAAATCAACGGACTGATTGTGCTGATAATAATTTTATTTTGTGCTGTCAGTCAGCTCTCCGCCGATGTTGTACATGAATCGAAAACACAAATGAACTTGTTCGGTACACTCGGCACTATGTCAAAAATTCTCGGTCTGGGCAAACCCATTCAGACTATCGACTATTACGCCGGGAATAGGATGCGTTCCGATGTACTTGATGATAAGGGCAAAGTCAAAATCTCGGAAATTATCGATCTGGACAAAGAGCTGCTTATCACGCTTGATCACAAAAAGCAGAAATATACCCAGATGACATTCGCGGAATGGCACCAGCAGCTCGAGGACAATATGGCCAAAATGAAGGAGTCCGAAGAGGAACAGGGCAAGGAATCGGAGGAACTAGAGAATGAATGGACAGTTAAATTTGACATGTCCAGACCGGAAGGCACCGAAAATATCAATGGCAGAGAAACTGAGAAAGTTATCATGACCGTGATCGTGAAGGAAAAGCCCAAAGCCTCTGCAGGAGCACAGGTGGAGGACACTGCCGGCGCGGAAATGAGGATGACCTCGACCAGTTGGCTTTGTCCCAAGCTGGAGGGCAGCGATGAGATCAACGCCTTCAACAAGAAGCTGGCCGAGAAACTCGGATTCGGCTTTGACGAGGCTCAGTCAAGGAGTACGTGGGAACAGATCATGCAGAGCTATCCACAAATAAAGGATATCTCTGAAACCACAAAGGAAAGAAGCAAGGATATTGAGGGAACCGCGGTCAGAACCTACGCCATCTATGAAACCATCGGCCAGGTAAAACCGGTTGGTCAGGAGGAGCAAGAGGAAACGCCCACCTCGGTCGGCGGACTGATGAAGGGTCTCGGCAAAAAGGTCATCAAGAAGGATAAGGATAAAGGCCCCAAGCCGTTGATTGAAATGACGAACGATGTTCTCCGCCAGGAGGTCACACCGGTCGACCAGACGATTTTCACCGTCCCGGAGAAGTACAAACTGGACAAATGAATAATAGCAATTTCCTGTAAGGGCACACTAACGTTTTACAGCATTATCGGACAAACAGACAGGGTCCTAATCGACGAGTTCCATGAAGCGGGATACTATTCAATCGTTTGGGATGGTAGGAACAGGAATAACCATGATGTCGCCACAGGCGTCTATTTCTATCACGTTTAGGCAGGGGAATTCGTGAAATCGAAGAAGATGGTGCTGCTGAAGTAGAATCGCCGACGGTTGGACAGTTTGCCGGAAATGGGGTTGGGAATGCCCGCCCCGTTTGTCATAATTAGCTATAGTATTGTCACTTACGCCGCTGAATTCTCGACTACCCAGTCGATGAACTCGTCTCGTAGACCCCGCTTATAGACTATAATAGTCCACATTCAAGATCGAATAGACCATTACTTTCCTGACACTTATCCTTCATCTCGCACCGGAGAGCAGCTCAAATGAGCCCGGCACGATACTCGGTCGCGGGTGCGATTGATCTGCCGTAGCGGTAGGCGACGGCCCAAAGTCCGCCGAGAGTATTAGTCGAGCTACTTCAGCAAGATCATTTTCTTCGTCTCAACATAATCACCGGATGTGAGGCGGTACAAGTAAATGCCTGACGAGACCACGTGTCCATTCGAATCTTTCGCGTTCCATTGGATTGAGTGATGTCCGGCGGAAAGACGCTGGTCAACCAATATCATCACCCTTTGGCCGAGAATGTTGAAAACATCCAGCGACACGTTACATGCTCGGGTGTACTGCTCCCGGAATCCTGGTCCATTTCGGATGAGAGGATTTTTATTATATTGTTTTATTCGAATGAAGGGAGTTCAGGATGAAGAAACACTTTACGGAACAGCAAATAGCCATTGCTTTACGTCAGGCTTCATCTGGCACGCCGGTGGTCGAGATTACCCGTAAGATGGGTATCAGCGAAGCGACTTTTTATCGTTGGAAGAAGCAGTTTAGCGGTATGGGTGTAGCCGAAGTTCGCCGGATAAAGCAACTTGAAGAGGAAAACCTTCAGTTAAAGCGGTTAGTGGCTGACTTGACGTTAGATAAACAGATGTTACAGGATGTGCTCTCAAAAATGTTACAGGATGTGCTCTCAAAAAAGCTCTGAGGCCCGCTGTTCGCCGGGAACTGGTTGTGGAAATGGTCATGGCGTACCAGACCAGTGAGCGGCGGGCCTGTTGGGGATTGGGCTGGCCTCGTTCCAGCCATCGTTATCAGAGTGTGGCTGATCCTCAGGAAGCCCTACGTATGCGATTGAAGGAACTGGCTGGATGTCGGATCGGGTATGGTTATCGTCAATTGCATGTTTTGCTTCAGCGGGAGGGTTGGCCAGTGAATCATAAACGGGTGTATCGACTTTATTGTCAGGAGGGTCTGGCTCTTAGGAAGAAGACCCCCCGACGTCGGGTGGCCTGTGTGAAGCGTGAGATTAAGCCTACGGCTAAGGCAAGAAACGATTGCTGGAGTATGGATTTTGTTTCGGATCAGCTATTTGATGGTCGTCGCCTTAGGGTCTTAACGATAGTCGACAATCACACCCGTGAGAGTCTGGCTTTACATGCTGGTCAGCGAATAGGCGGCCTTGATGTCGTAGTGGTTTTGGAACGAATCATAAAACAACACGGCCTGCCTAAGCAGATTCAGGTTGATAATGGTCCGGAGTTTATTTCTAAAGATTTGGACCGGTAGGCTTACTGGAATCATATGGAATTGGATTTCAGCCGTCCTGGTAAACCTACTGATAATGCTTTGATTAAGGCGTTTAATTCTCGGTTTCGGCAGGAATGTTTAAATGAACACTGGTTCATGTCATTATCCGATGCCCGGGAGAAGATCGAGACGTGGCGTCAGGATTACAATCATGGTCGACCGCACAGTGCCCTGGATTATCGTACTCCTGAAGAATATGTTGATTATTTAAAAACCAAGGAAATCGAGGTTGCATAAAATGAAAAATAGCCGTAAATTCTCATTCGAATTGGGCCAAAGATGGGGAGCAGGCCAAAAAGCTATAGGACTAACTTAAAAAGTGGAACAATATCTGGGGGCAGGTTATTATCGAACGGCCCTTGACAGAAAGTAAAGTGTGTCTTAACTTGGAATATGCTGGCGTCAAAATTGATTGATGACGCACATTGAGGTTTCTGTTGGTGATATGATTAAACAAATATATGAATAAAAAAGTTATAATAATTTCGATACTAACAATCCTATCACTTGTTATTTTAGCAATGTTTTCTTTTGGCCCTTGGTCGAATATCAGAAAACAATCAGGGATTAATCCTTCGTCTCTTAATCCTGTACAACAATCTCCGCAAAACAGCATATCCCCACAAAATAAAAGCTACTTGGATAGTAATCGGATTGTTGATCTCAATGCATACCGCAATGTTGATGTTAAGGAAAATTATTATCAAGTTTCAATTCCGAAAAATTGGCAGGTGACCGCCGGCAATAAACCAGGTGGATATTTGATTAATTTTACCGGAGGAAGTGGTCAGATTGGGTTAATGGATGTTCCCGATAATACAACCCTGGAATTATTCCTGTTGAGTCAAGAAGAACCAAGACTGAAGAAGGCGGTTTCGAACTATCAAAGACTGGATTATCAGAAAATAACGATTAATGGCAGTGAGGGATATGAGTTGACATATAGTAGCGAAGCAAATCAGAATAAATCAAAAACAATAATCGCTTACATCGCAGGGCAAGATAATGCCGGAGTAATATCGTTCAGTGCGCCATTAGACAATTTCATTAATCTCCAACCGATATTTGATAAAGTAATAAATAGTTTTTACTGGCAAAACAAATGAAGCAGATATTTTTATTCATCTCCATAGCGATAATCTGCATTGGATTGTATCTTAAGCTTTTCTATGATGTTCCCGATGCGCAGGAACAGATTAACTTTTTTGTCAGTTGGTTTTTAATTATCATAGGAACCGCCAGTCTGTTAATTAATGTGTTTTGGAATCACAAAAAGAAAATTTCCAACTAAAATGAATATGAACCTGGCGATTAGAACAGAAAATTTAACCAAATTTTACGGAAAAACAAAAGCCATTGATAATCTTACTCTCAATGTAGAGGCCGGAGATTTTTTTGGGTTCCTAGGTCCGAATGGAGCGGGGAAAACCACTACCATAAGAATTATTACGGGTATTTTAAAGCCGGATAAGGGAAGGGTAAGTGTCGGAGAGAGAAACATTATCGGGGTCATGCCTGAAAGTCGAGGTTTTTATGAATGGATGACTGCCGGGGAGTATCTTTCTTTTTTCGCTAGATTATATGGTGACAAAGACGCAGACAAGACGACTGAAGCAAAATTGGCGCTTGTTGGTCTTTCTTCGAAAAAGAATAGTAGAATAGGCACTTTTTCTCGTGGGATGAAACAGCGAGTAGGATTAGCGCGAGCAATCATAAATAATCCGAAAGTTTTATTTTTAGACGAGCCAACTCTCGGGCTTGATCCGCAAGGCCAAGAGGACATAAAAGTATTGCTAAAAAAAATAAATGGCGAGGGAACAACCATATTTCTTTCTTCTCATTTGTTAAACGAAGTGGCTGAACTATGTTCGCACATGGCTATAATTAATCATGGCCGGTTTGTGGCAGAGGGGACATTAGAGGAATTACGCAATAAAGCAAAATTGCAAAATCCCGATTTGACAGATATTTTTCTTAAACTGACCAATGGTTGATAATGTTTAAATACGTTTTATTAAAAGAATTACGATCTGAACTATACACATGGAAAAGCACTCTGTGGCTTTTAATATCATCATTGATATTTAGTTTTACAAGTTATTTGTTGCTGACTAATAAGGAGTTGAGCCTGCTCGACCAAACAGAAATGCTATGGCTCTTTAGTAAAATTATTATTGGAGTCGGACTCTTAATCGTTATCATAGATGCCTCATCTGTTATTACTACTGAATTTGAAAAAGAAACGGCGGAAAGCCTTTTTCTGGCGCCACTATCAATAAAAGATTTTGTTATAGGGAAATTTTTGGCTTCGATGGGGCTTTGGCTTGCCGTTTTTGTTGTCGCCATTCCTTATATGGTGGTAACATCCGCCGGCAGCCATCTGGCAACTCCATTTATCGGCTATATTTTTCTACTAGGAACAATTTGTATGGCTGGTTTTATTATGATGATTTTCGGTTTATCGTTTATATTCCGTTCAAGTAAAAATGTATTGACCACTTCGTTAATTATCGCTTTAGCTTTTACCATACCGGCAACATTTACATCCACTTTGAAAAATAATCCATTGAGCGGCTTTTTGGGCAAAGTCAATCCTATAGATAATGTTTTTGCTTCCCTTGATAATATCCTTGTTGATTATCAGACCACTATAACCCACAACTGGCAATATATTTTGCCCGTTACTATTTTTATGCTGTTGGCCTTGGTTTTTATGTTGTACGGCATTAAGCGTTTCTATGCTGAGGGCATTATAAAAAGCGATTGAATATTATGAGCAAAAGAATTTTAATCATTATCTTTTTCCTCACAATATTATTTGAGATAAGCAGTTCTGTTTTGGCCGAAGCGGTTTCCCAAAGTGCACCCACTTTAGATATCCAAATTATTTCCAGTCAGACCTTAAACGGAACCGCCGGCGATTATGTTACGGTAAAAGCGAACATAAAAAACATATCGCCAAAGGCGGTAGATAATGTTACTACCTATTTATCTTTAGTCGACGAAGAAACTAAATTGCCCGTTGATCTGGAAGATTGGAGTGCGGAAAAAGGCTTATTTATAGGGACTATTGGTAGCGGCCGGATATTGCCGTTGGAATGGAAAATCCACTTCGTAAAAGCGGGGAAATATTCAATGATTATTATAGCTGAAACGACCGGAGAAATGTATCCGCAAACCAGCAGCATCATTCATTTTGCGGTAGTCCCTAAGAAAAACCTTAATCCCGGACATGTATTACCGGTGGCATTAATAACCCCGGTGATCATTTTATTTATAATGTTATTGGCGACATATAGAAGGAATTCCAAGTTATCAGAATAAATTGGTTTAATTAAGACGGCTCCTCCCTATTTTTAGAGCAGCATTTTTTCGATTTTACAAGATAACCCGCTGATATTCTATAGAGATACACTCCTGTAACAACATCTTGACCATCATGATTTCTACCATCCCATATAACTGCATTAAATTCTGCGAATCGAAAAGTCTCGAACCCTACATGTAAGTCATTATACGGCAATATAATAATAGTTTAATGCGGAGAGGCAGGGATTCACAACGCATAAATTCCCGTAAGTTTTTAAATACTAATAGATTAGGCGTAATTCAATGGGCGTCCGAAAGTTAAGTTGCGTAGAGTTCCGTTAAGTTGCGTTAAGTTCCATCGACTTCCGTGAAGTTCG
>CAZVUF010000120.1:0-8290 GCA_964629355.1 uncultured Pirellulales bacterium
CAATTTCTCCGCCATTTTGCTGTTTCCCTAATTTGTTTACCGCAAAGAATTTCAAACAATGTTACTACTTACGGCCAACAAATACAATCAGATTTTACGTTACAAAAATGAAAAACATACCGTTTTCGCTCCCAGCTACGCTCGATGCGAGATGTTTTGAATCTATGAAAGGTTTTCGAGGTCGGCAAGGTCCTGGTGTCTACCGGAAGGCTTTTTTCTACCTACCTGCTGCGCCAGGTTCACAGCACGGTGAGTAAATATGACACGCACCCCTCGAATTAGGAAAACAATTATTTGACTTGATTCAATCGGTTTAATAAACTATGTTTTGTTGTGTATAGTAATTAGTTGGTTCAGCATAGCTTAAGGCCGCTACTATTAATCGTCAAGCCGTATATTCTGTCGAGATATGATATGTTAATCCCGAAATATGAAGACAACACCAGCCGTTCAGATGTGTCTGCTCGAGCCCGAAAGCCTCATTCTGCTCGGGAAAACTGTGGCTTGTTCGGGATATTTGGTGACGTTCAGGCTGCTCAAAAAACCTATTTTGGCTTACACAGCCTTCAGCACCGAGGACAGGAGGCGGCAGGAATTGCCTCCGGTGACGGCCAGGTGATTCAGTGCTACAAAGGTATGGGGACGGTAAGGCGAGTTTTCCGCGTCGGCTCAGATATTTTGGATAAACTGTCTAATCCGATAGCGATAGGCCATGTTCGGTATTCAACATCGGGTACCAGTAGAGCCATTAATAGTCAGCCGCTTTTAGCCGAGTTCTCTCGTGGACAGGTGGCGGTGGCCCATAACGGTAATCTTATAAATGCAGCTTTGCTGCGGGACGAATATCAGGCCTATGGTAGTATATTTAAATCGACAAGTGATACCGAAGTAATCATTCATTTGTTAGCTAAACCAACTCACTTAGCCAAGCCCGACCCTCTGTCCCACGTATTGAACCACCTGCAGGGGGCTTACTGTCTTCTATTTTTATTTGCCGATCGTATTGAAGCGGCTCGCGATCCCTACGGCATCAGGCCTTTGTGCATCGGCCAAACAGAAAAAGGTCATTATGTGGTGGCCAGCGAGAGCTGTGCTTTTGACGCCATAGGGGCAACGTTCGTTCGAGAAGTTGAGCCAGGCGAAATTGTCACCTTAGATAAGACAGGACTATCCAGCAGATTCTTCGTTAATCCCGGCAGTATAACGCCGGCACATTGTATTTTTGAGCATATATATTTTGCCAAACAGAACTCTCATATATTCGGCGAGAACGTACATGAGTTCAGAAAGAAGCTCGGAAGACGATTAGGTATAGAGCATCCCGCTGATGCCGATGTGGTAATTCCTGTGCCTGACTCGGGGACATCAGCGGCGATAGGGTACGCTGAGCAAAGCAAGATACCTTTCGATATGGGATTGGTCAGGAGTCACTATGTAGGCAGAACATTCATCTCCCCGGACCAGAAATTAAGAGAATTGGATGTTAAGCTCAAGCTGGCTGTAGTAGAAGAAGTAGTGAGAAACAAACGTATCGTAGTAGTTGATGATTCAATCGTCCGTGGCACCACCACCCGAGGCAAAATAAGAACATTAAGACAAGCCGGTGCAAAAGAAATCCACATGCGGGTCAGTTGCCCGCCGATAAGATTTCCATGCTACTACGGCGTCGATTTTCCGACGAAGGAAGAGCTGCTGGCGAATAACCGCAGCCTCAAACAAATTGAAAAATTTCTGGAGGTCGATAGTGTCGGCTATATGTCGTTAAAAGGCTTGCTTAGCTGTGCGAATCTGCCGGCTGATCACTATTGCACCGCCTGCTGGACAGGCAAATACAAAATTCCGGTTGATGTAGCGGTCAGTAAGTTTGCTTTAGAACGCTATCAAATGCGGATGTTCGAGGAAGCGGAGTAAAAATAACTCTCATTTAATAGAGTGGTGTGCACTTATGAGCAAATTCGTCACATACAAACAGGCCGGCGTTAGTATCGATGCCGCCGACGAAATGGAGGATGAAATTTGCTCCAGCGTAACCAGCACTTTGGGGCCGAGAGTTATTGAAGCTAAAGGTGCATTTGCTGGGTTTTTTAGGCTGGACTACGATGAGAAACTCTTTAAGAAAAACTATAAAAATCCCGTGCTGGTGGCCTGCACCGATGGTGTCGGCAGCAAGGTGCAATTGGCCGCTAAAATTAAAAAGTTCGACACCGTCGGCATCGACCTGGTAGCGATGAATGTCAATGATATGTTGGTGCACGGTGCTGAGCCGTTGTTCTTCCTGGATTACCTGGCGGTGCATATACTGGAGCCGAGAGTTATAGCCCAGATGGTAAAAGGTGTTGCAGCCGGCTGCAAGGAAGCTTCCTGCGCGCTAATCGGCGGTGAAACCGCTGAGATGCCCGATACATACAAAAAAGGTGACTTCGATATGGCAGGTTTTGCCGTTGGAGTGGTTGAACGTAAAAAAATTATCAGTGGAAAAAATGTCAGACCAGGCGATGTTGTTTTAGGCTTAGCCTCCAGCGGCTTGCATAGCAACGGTTATGCTCTGGCTCGACGCATTTGTTTAAAGCAGCATCAGATGAAGATGACCGATGTAGTGGCTGAGCTCGATGGGGCGATACTGGGTGATGTGCTGCTGGAGCCGACCCGAATATATGTTCGACCGATAGTGAAACTGTTGTCCCAATATAAGGTTAAACAGGTTGTCCACGGAATGGCTCATATCACCGGAGGAGGTCTGGTTGGAAATGTCCCTCGAGTGCTGCCGAAAAACTGCAATGCAGTGATTAAAAAGATAAGCTGGCCGAAGCATAAGATATTTACATTTCTGCAAAACACAGGTCCCGTTGAAGAAAGCGAAATGTACAGGGTATTTAATATGGGGATAGGTTTTGTGCTTATAGTAGCGGAGGACTTCGCCAATTCAATAATGAATAAATTGACACGGTTCGGTGAGCAGGTCTATACAATAGGCGAGATTACCACCGGCACGGGAAACGTAGTTCTTAAATGACCCGCTCGCCTTCACGTAGCCGCTTCGGCGGAGCGAGGTCGCCGGCGGCCCATAGCTTAGAGCATGACAATATGGATGTTTTATGAAAATTTTCCTTGAATTGTATGTGCCTGATTTGGTATAAATTATTGTGTTAGAATATATGAAATTTGATTACCTGGGCACTATTTTCATTCAAAATCCAATACAGCAGGTTGACTGATTTCGCGAAATCAGGGCATTTTTGTCGGGGGGAGGAATATGTTTATATCTCAATTAAAAGCCCACTATTGGGCTTTTAAGGGAAGGAGGTAAAAAATCAGGCCCAAAAAATTCTTTTTTCAGCACCGAGTTGAGCGCTTGTCCGGCGTCCCGCTCTGCCAAAGCGCTTCGCGGAGGCGAGAAGCCCAAGCGGAGCCGGAAGGGTACAAGCTTTTCAGAATTCAGTATTCAATCTTATGTATTCTGACTTGGTGTTTTGGTGTGTGACCAAAGCACAGGGATTGTTGTTCCGCTTTTTTGAAGGAGGAATATTATGTATAAGAAACAGGTCTGTTTGGCTGTTGTTCTTTTGACTTTGGCTGCGAGTACCATGGTGCAGGCAGAGGTGTTCATTGATGATTTCAACACGCCCCATGACTACGTTGCTGATGGTGTTGCAGGAACCATCTGGGACGATTTTTTCGGCCTGCTCCCGGGCGAGACTGTTGCTGCTCTCAATGCATCCGTCGATCGTGTGGGCCAACTGTTCATGAGTTCACGGGGCGGGTTCTGGTCTAACAATGATAGTCCGCTTGGCCCATTTCTGTACAAGGTTGTTAATGGCGATTTTATCGCCTCAGTCAAAATTACTGATTATGCTGGTACTCCAACTGCCACGGTCTTGCACAACGATGGCGGTCTAATGGCAAGAGCCTTTCTTGATGATGCCGGCCTCGGTGAGGACTGGATCTCCATTGATTACTTCCCCATCTGGAGCTGTGGTAACTTTCTCTGGCTCAACGACGATGGTGTACGAAACGAGGCATGGGGTTGTAATAATGGCAAGCGGTGGGACTTAGACCCTTGGCTTCAAATGGAACGTAAAGGTAATACCTTCTATATCAGAACCAGCACCGACGGTATAACTTGGAAAGATATAAGCTGCTCACCTAAGACGCGGGACGATTTTGACGGTTTGCCGTTAATGGTTGGTCTTCGCCATGCAACCTATAATACCACTCTTGGTTATGTAGCGTTCGATCATTTCAGACTTGAGACTGTAGTAAAGCTCAAGGCCTATGATCCGGTTCCGACTGATAGTGCTGAAGGTGTGACCTCACCGCTTCTTCAGTGGACCGCAGGCGACACCGCAGCCTTCCACGATGTGTACTTTGGCACCAATCCAACACCAGGAGAGGATGAGTATCAAGGCCGCCAAGCCCTCACTACATACAGTTATGCTCCTGGCTTGATTCCAGGTACAACTTATTACTGGCGGATCGATGAGGTTGAAGCCGATGGTACGACCATTCACGAAGGTGATGTCTGGAGCTTTACAGCAACATCCTTAACCGCCTGGAATCCCAACCCGCCAGATGGTGCCCAAGGAGTTCTGGCTGATGTCGATCTTAGCTGGGGTGCAGGTTCAACGGCAAATCAGCACGAAGTGTACTTCGGTACCGACGAAACTGCCGTAGCCGATGCCACTATATCCAACCCAATGGGAGTGTACAAAGGCAACCAGCCGGGTACAACCTACGAGCCGGGGAACCTCGCGAAGAACACTACTTATTACTGGCGTATCGATGAGGCGGAGGACGACGGTACTACATATAAAGGCCCAGTCTGGAGTTTCAAGACTTTGCACGATATATCCATTTACAGTCAAAATCTGGTCGGATGGTGGAAGCTCGATAATATCAGTTACGGAACTAATGTTATTGATTCGTCCGGCTATAACCATCATGGCACATTTATAGGAGGTAATCCACAGTGGATAGCTGGGTATGACGGCGATGCGCTGGAATTTGACGGACGCGATGATTATGTGGAGCTGCCTATCGGCTCAGTCATCGCTTCATTAACTAATTGCAGCATCACGACATGGGCGAACTTCGCGAACGCAGGTGGTGCCTGGCAGCATCTTTTCGATTTCGGCAATGACACGGATGTCTACATGTTTCTCACACCTCGCATCTTCTTTATCGATCCGATGCGTTTTGCCATTACCACGGCCGGTGGAGGCGCTGAGGATCAGGCAGATGCGCCCGATACACTACCAAGCGGATGGCACCATGTGGCCGTGACTATCGATGCAGACACCGATGCTATTGTCCTTTACCAAGACGGTGAGGAAGTCGCGACCGGCAACACTGCTCTAACTCCGAGCGATCTGGGCAATACCACCAATAACTGGCTCGGCAGGTCACAGTATGCTGATGATGCGTACTTTATGGGTTCTTTGGATGATTTCCGAATCTATAATTATGCGTTGACGGAGGCCGAGATTCCGGAGACTATGAGAGGTGATCCATTACTTGCTTGGAACCCAAAGCCGGCTGATACAGCAGTAACGGATATAGAAAAGGCGTTGCCCCTTATCTGGACGCCCGGAGAACAGGCAGCTCAGCATGATGTCTATTTGGGCACCGATGAAGTTGTTGTGGAAAGTGCTGATACATCCGATACCACGGGTATATATCGAGGCCGACAGGACGCCAATAGTTACACACCGCCTGAAAGCGTAGAACCTAACCAGGTTTATTACTGGCGGATCGATGAGGTCAATACTGATACAACTATCAGCAAAGGCAGAATCTGGAGCTTTACCGTAGCCGAGTATCTAATTGTGGATGACTTTGAAGACTATGACGACGTCAATAGGATATTCGATATATGGGCAGACTATTTCGTGAATAATACCGGTATGACCGTGGGCTACTTTGATCCTCCCTATGCTGAGCAAACGATCGTTCACAGTGGTCGTCAATCTATGTATATGCGTTACGACAACGATGGTACTGTAAATGAGGGCACCAACTATGAACAAAGCGGAATGCTGCTTTATTCTGAAGCCGAACGCGAGTGGCCGGATCCGCAGGATTGGACCAGAAAAGGTGTTAATTCCCTGACTCTGTGGTTTAGAGGCATACCGGCATCTGTTGGCAGCTTCACAGTCGGGCCACCGATTACGATGACCGCTGCAGGTGTGGATATCTGGGGTACGGCTGACCAGTTCCACTTTGCCTATAAGCGGCTCTCTGGCGCTGGCAGCATAACAGCGAGGGTCGTCAGCATCACTAACACTGACCCATGGGCCAAGGCGGGAGTGATGATCCGCCAGTCATTGGATGCAGATTCCGCACACGCTATAGTTGTCGTCACGCCGGGTAATGGAGTTGCCTACGAGTACCGTCCTGCAGCAGGCGGAGATAGCATAGAGGAAGCTGTGCAATCCGAGATCACCGCTCCACAATGGGTGAAATTAACCCGCAGCGGCAACAACTTTACGGCCGAATATTCGGCTAATGGAACTACATGGAATACGCTGGGCGCGCCGATTGTGATACCCATACTTGCGGATGTCTATATAGGCTTATGCTTAACCAGCCATAACGTCAATGCAACGTGCACAGCCGAATTCTCTAATGTTACTATGAGCAGCACGGTTACAGGCGATTGGCAGTCGCAGGATATCGGTATAGCAAGTAACATTCCTGAGCCGATGTATGTAGTTCTGGAGGATAGCGCCGCTAATAGTGCCGTTGTCAAAAATCCGGATCCGGCTGCAACGGCGATAGGAAGCTGGACGGAGTGGAATATTCCGCTTACAGAGTTCACTGGTGTGAATTTGCAGGCCATTAAGAAGATGACCATTGGTGTCGGCGATAGAGCCAATCCGCAGGTTGGTAGTGCAGGTGATTTATACATTGATGATATCTGGCTATATCTACTCCCACCTGCTGAATAGTGGTTGGCTTAGTGTAGAGTAGGCTGAGTGGCTGATTCGCTGCTCAACCGACCTCGACGAAGTTCAAAGGCAACCAATTTGGGGCCTATACAAAAGCAGCTTTAAGCTTAAAACTATAAACTTAAAACTTTTGTATAGGCCCCGATCATTTTTATTGCCTCATGCTTAATGCGTATTGTGTATTATAAGGTTCAGGACAAGTACTACTGTTTTGTGGATAATCTTAAGTTTTCTTTACCCGATGCTCTTCACATGATTTTTCTGACTCAACTCTCCTATTAAAAATGGATAAAAAGCCTTTTTTTTAAGTTTTATATTGACCTGAAAATGCCTGATATGGTATAAATTATTTTGGAATTTACGGATTATTTATTTCCTGGGCACGAAGTTTATTCATAGTATGAGTCGGCAGGATGGTTCTATCCTGCGGAGGAAAGTGTATTTACGTTTCAAACAACAGCCCATATCAGGCTTTTGCTTATCCTTTAAAGCCCGGGCGAGCCAGAAGGGAAGGAGGTAGAAGACAGACCAATTAAAATTCTTTCATTCTTAACACCTAATCGAGTGAGGGTGTAAGGTTTTCTTGTTTCATGGAGGTTGTCGGAGGCGAGCGTTACCAAAGCTGAAAGTCTGGATGCTCGTCGAAGGCAACGGGTGTTTTGGTGTGTTGCCAAGATACCTGTGTTATTGGTTTGACTTTTATGAAGGAGGAATTTCATGTGTAGGAAGTTAATTTGTTCATTTTCTTTTATTATTCTGCTAAGCGTAGTTAGTAGTGTTCAGGCCGATACAATTATTGTTGGTAGTGATGCCGACACCTACGTGGGCGACAATATGACCCATGGAGATGCCACTGGCATGTATCTTCAGAACACAGCTAATTACATTGGTTATCTGCGCTTCGATCTTTCCGGCCTTGACATCATGGCCGTCAGAAGTGCGACATTGACGTTGACCATTTCTGGTGATACGCCGCGCAACGACAATCCCGTCACCGGTCGTTTTGTTCTGAACGGTCTGGATAATGTTGCCGGTAACACCCCTCAGGAATGGGATGAAGCTGTCTTGGATGTGAACACGGTCGGGGCTGAGTGGAGCACTAATGGCGGAGAACCGTTAGTCAATGTCACTAATATGGATATGAATGAAGCTGACCCTGTCCCGGCAATTACCGAGACCATCGCTGGCCAAGGAGATTATTGGTTACCAGGGGCAAGGACTATCACCGTCTCTGGAGACCCGCTTGCCAGCTTTATTCAAAGTCGAGTTGATGACAATGGTTTAGTCACATTTCTTCTGGAATTCCCGGGCGGTGGTTCCGGCAGAGGATATGGAATCGCTACCAA
>CAZVUF010000121.1:0-2997 GCA_964629355.1 uncultured Pirellulales bacterium
AAGGAGCTACTATTGGCCGCACGGACTTAGCTTCTGTGTTCGGAATTGGAACAGGCGTTTCTCTGTTCCGTTTTTCGCAACACTTCGGATTCGAGCTTTTCAAATTGTAAAAATTCTATTGGTGCACCATTATCTTCAATAAATGCAACTCTAACGCCTTCGTATGGACTATTTGGCTGGATAATAACCTTCTTTCCGGCTATTGCCTCCTCCAGATCATCTACAACAAAAGCAACGTGGGCAACTTTCTTCACCAGTTCCGGCAAAGGGCAATCCTGCTCAAAACGCATCCACTCCACACCATAAGGACTCGTCTCATACCCGCAGCCCCACATCTTGAACTTCTCAAGGTATTGCTCACCCTCTCTGGGGATCTGTGTCGGAATTCCAACGTGGTGGTATCTCATATTCTTATTAATTTCCGCCATCAATTAAATCTCCCAAGTAGAAAAAACCGAGTATATTTGGCACTCGGCCCTTGAAAAATTCTACTCGTGTTAAACAAAGAATATTATACACAGAAGAGCTTTTGGCGGAATACAAAAAATACCGCACCCAGAATGCACAGGCCGGCCCAAAGGTAATCCCAGCGTACCTGCTCCTTCATATACAAAATCGAAAAAGGAACAAAAACAGATAATGTCACTATTTCCTGAATAATCTTGAGCTGGCCGACGTTCATTACATGGTGGCCGATCCTGTTGGCCGGTACCTGAATAAGATACTCGAAAAGTGCTATCCCCCAGCTTACCAGAGCTGCAACTATCCATGGGCGATGCGCGAGATTTTTCAAATGGCCATACCAGGCAAACGTCATAAATATGTTACTGAAACATAAAAGAATCACAGTAGTAAGTATCGTGCGCATATACATCTCCTTATTTTGCGTCTTAGCGGCGTTTTGAATAGGCGTAATCTTGAAGGTCGAAAAGGTAAAAAACGAGCCTTCCAGATAAAAGCGCGACATTAGAAGTGCCAACTGAGTTACAAGTTGGCTATTAGGGTGGTTCCATAGTCAGATGGGCGTTTTTTCTCTTCATAACGACAAATTCTACTCATCCATATATGAACTCGCTCGGCAGGTGATATCTCAGCGAAAAAAGCCATCCTCGCAGGTCATTTTCATGAGCTTTGCCTGGTTTTAATAAGCTTAATTCAAAAATTTTATCATGTTTAACGTGAAAAGTAAAGAATGATGCAGCATCAAAAATATTAGTTGCATTTACTACTTACATTTATGTATAATGATACAAAGATGCAGCATAATATTAGCTATATTAACATAGTGCTATTATTTTTTATGTAGTTCTTGGTTTTTTTTGCAAGGCGGGATGCCATGGCTGCACAGGTCAGAAAAACCAACAGTGATATTAATGGGGTGCATGATGCAGATTTAATTTTTTCCACATATGGTGATTTTATATATGCAGTTATTAGGTCAAAGATTAATAATGATTCTCAAGCCAGCGACTTGTTCCAGGACGTGTTCATTTCTCTTGTTTCTCGTCCGCCGTCGGGCGATGTTCAGAATATGAAAAGCTATCTTTACAGGGTGGTAACTCACGATATTGCTGATGCTATGCGCAGGGTCAAAAAATACCATACTCAATTGAACAGATACGCCGAACGCTTAAGATATTCTCCGGGAGATGGCGATCCGCAAAAGATTTTGATTAGAATGGAAGAAACAAACAAAATTTTTGATATAATTGAAAAACGATTACGACGTAGTGAGGCTCGTGCTATTATTTTAAGATATAAAAATCACCACGATACAAATAAAATAGCGGAGATAATGAATATAGACATCCAGTCTGTTAGTCGGTATATTTCTGTAGGTTTAAAGAAACTACGCGAGATTGTTGCGTTGAAAGAAAGCTACAGTGATTGCACCCAATCTTGACTCATTTTGTGGACAGGCTGAGTCATATTACTATGACTTCATCAGTAAGGAAGGCCGTGCGCTTATTCCAGGGCTTATCCTAACTCACATAAAGCAGTGCCACTACTGCCAAGACCAAATACTCCAACTTGAATCTGTCTTATCTCAATATGAGAGTCTGGATCAAGAGAAAAGCAAGGCCAGAGCAGCTATAGCTATAATGCTGAAACGGCACTTTGCTTATATAGGCAAGGATGTGACTTGCGAGACGGTAAGACCTTTTCTGCCGACCTTGTTAGACCCGGCCTTAGAAGTTAGAGTGCCAACACCAATAACTGTACATCTGGATCATTGTCAACAGTGTGCTCAGGACTTAGAAATAGTCAGAAGCCTACAATTAAGCTGTAAACAGTTATGTCGATTAAGCAAGCTATTTGCAGCGAAATCTACCGAGAATGGTATTAGTTGTTCACAAGCGCATACCGCAATCATGGCGTTTGTATTAATGGCTTTTAGTGAAATGGACGGACAAGTTCTTAATCATCTGTGCACTTGTTATTATTGCCGCAAAGTTCTGTATCAATACAGAGAAACGGTTCTTTCAGATCACCTTCGTGAGGAGGGGGGGCGAAAATGTGTTCAATGTGATCAGGTTTTATTTACCGATATCTTTGACTATGTTGTACCGTATGAACTTGATCCTGCCCATGACCAGTATGCAAAATTCCGGAGTTCTTTTATATCACATTTACGCTGCTGTCCGATATGCTTAGCTAAAATACAACTGTTGCACGTTACAGTATATGGTATTATCGAGCGTGCGAGTTCTGATACAGTTACAATATATCACATAGATGAAGCCGCTGAAGCTTTCGTTGAATCCGATGAGCTTTACAGCGGATTTCCAATCAAAGTAGAAGTGCTAAATTCCCATAAGGATGTAGAAACTGCCGGGTCTATCTCCAGACCCACTTTGGTAGATGTGTCGGAGGAGAAAGGCTCGAAACCGAGCAGGAGACCATTATTCAAAACCGGAGTTGCAGCGGCTGCTGCTGTATTTATTATAGCTTTTCTTTTGTTATTAAGTATGCCAACAGCCAAAGCAGTCACTATCA
>CAZVUF010000121.1:3097-8208 GCA_964629355.1 uncultured Pirellulales bacterium
TGGGTTTAATGCCATTCGACAATATGTCTAATATGCCTACCGGTACCGAATGGAAACATGTAAAGAGCGAAGATATAAAGGATATTTTCAAAGGCACTGAAGTATATGACCTGACTTGGGTTGAAAGAAAGTATGGCGGTTCTGTTGTGTTTATAAAGTGGCGAGTTTTTGTAAATTCAGACACGAATCTCCCTCGAAGGATCGAATGGTATCAAAGGTTAGACACAGAAAATGAATATACTTTGATGACGCTAATTAAGGTTGAATGTTTGAGCGACGATGAAGTACAGACTGTTATTAAAAAAGCCTCTTTTTAGAACGCTTCATTTTGGCAGCCAAAGAGGATTAAGATTCTTATAAGTATCGCCGGTTTTTTCTACGAATAAATTGTCAGCTTTTAGACGGCTGATGTGACTATCTGCAAATCCAATGTTGACCGTTTTGTTTGGGTGGCGGCCATATATAGCGTCCTCTTCTTGGCCGGGCCACAAATTCCTTTCTTTATTGAGAGAGAGGCCAGGTATGTATGCGGTATCTTCGATAGTACTGCCAAGAGAAACGGGAGGAGAATCCGTTGCATGCCACCAATTTATCATACTGTAACCGGCATCGACGAGAAGCATGGTTTGGCTTGAATATTGTATATCTGCTGCGCGTAAAGGTGTTCCAATAAATTCTGCCTGGCTTTTTCTGCCATGCGAGCTTTTGCATATAGACTGGTTAACGCCATAATTTCCACATAGAACGTCATCTTTAAGTTTGTCATTTTTTATCTTTCTGGATGGACACCAGATAGCCAAAGCTTGGTCAGAATCTTTCTTCGAGTAATCAACGATATAGTTGAACCACCACCATCCTTTTCTATCATATTCAAGATGCCCCGGATAATCGCCCGGAGGCGGCTCCTTAAGAGTGCTATCAAGAGAATAAGGGAAAGTTTCGTTTTCAGTCTCATACGCAATCAGGCCAAGAGCCAGTTGTTTAACATTTGACCCGCACAGGGTTGCTTTGGCCTGCCGTCGTGAATTTTGCAGTGAAGGGATTGATATGGCTAAAAGTAATGCAATTATACTAATTACTACGAGTAGTTCTATGACGGTAAAGGCTCTCCATTTCATATCGCCTTATTTTAAAATACTTCTTCTTCAGGTCAACAATAACCTCGTGTAAAAATATGGGCGATAAAGCTATCCTACCGCTTTAGCATGCAATTTAGTTTGGTTAGTAACATGCCCGCATATAATATAACGTCCATTCTCCTGTTACAGTGCAGTGACCGGGGTAGTAAGGGTCGTTTATGCATGGCGAGGCCATAAACCTAAGCATTTTAGAATAGGAGCAACTGCCGCTCGGTGCGTAATTACAACCCCAGCGCTCAAAGTACTCCTGATAGTAACCTCCACATACTCCGCCAGCATAACTGCAAAATATAACATCATATTCCTGGAGAAGCTGGGAACATGCATAACCTGCACTGCCGATCATTTTGTAAAGTTGACCATCGGCAATGTTGGCAAAGCTGCTTTGTACTTGTATAGGTTTGTTAGAAATCAATAAAGCTGTGCCTTCGGTCCAATCCATTTGGAAAAAGTTAATATCTGTGTGGTAGTAAAAGTTATTATTTGCCAAGTCTGCAATCCACACATATTGGTCATCAATATGGTCAAGAACAACAAAATGGTTCTTACCGGGAATATGAAGAATCACCTTGCAGCCATGTAGATTCTTGAGCGTCTGGAGGTCGGTCTTTATGGCCCGGCAATAAAGTCCGAGACTCTCTGTAAGCCTCTTCATTGCATATAGGCTTGTCGTTTTGTCCGATTCACTTACTAATTGAGCAAGTTGTTGATTTGTAACATTCTTGCCAAGCTGCATGGCGGCATATCCTAAAGCTGCTGTTGCACAGTTTTGTGGCTGGGTACCTTCAGACGCTGCGAAAGATAATCCCTCGGCTAAGAGCAGTTCGGTATCTGCAATATTTGTGTAACGGTACATTAAAGGTTTATCGGTGACAAAAGAGCGGTACTCTACCAACGCATCGTGTTCGAAATTTACATTAAAGCTATCGGGTGCGGGAGCAGTATCGTTAATTTTTGTAAAGTTCCAGAGGTCATACGATAATAATCTATTTGTCTGAGCATCGTATCGCTCAATAGAAATGGTGGTGGGAATCCAACGGCCTGATATCAGCTGGTAACTACCATATTGTTGATAAATAATTGAATTGTCCATTTGCTTTAACATACAGGATGATACTGCATAATCTTTGCTTGGGTCTAAGACACAAGATATTTCTGAACCGTCAGAAGTGTTAATTGTCAAATTTATCTGAGTTTGACCATTACTCTCTCTCTCTTCTGCAGAAAATTCGGCGGAGGTAAGTCTCTCATAAGTGTAAGGGCCATATCCCCATGGTATAATTCCTGCGGTTAGCGGTCCATTGACAACATGAGGAGTGCTGCCTGTTGAGTCAACAATTGTATGGTTAATGGGTAAAGCATAAATGCTATATTTTTCACCGTCCCATACAAATATACGTTTAGTGTTGTAGTTAAGATTGAACTCCTCGGTCATAAAATTTCCTTCCAGGTCTGCACCCGGCCTTATAGAATCCGTACGGTTGTTTACATTGATTTCCCATGAAAATCTTTCTCCGTCGATTTTTACAACCTCTGTGGTGTTCGTTTTTGATTCATTAGACAACCTGTAGCGAATGTTGAATGGTATGGCGTCGAGCTTCATTTTATGAAGCTCTTCGGTCAATTCCCTCTTATTTGGATTGTTTTGACATTCTCGGATTTCTTGGTTTATTCGACTGTTGATCTCAGCTGAATTTGTTATTTGTGGTGCTTTGTATTCTTCGTGTGTTGCTTCAATTGTGCCCGCGGAAATCCATGTATTTGTAGATTGACTTGTTAGTTTTTGTAAAATTTCCGAAACATCAGTTCTGTCAAGTCGTCTATTTGCATGAACAGAGCAACTAACAGAAAGTAGAATACAAATTATTTCTATAGAATGTTTAGAACTCATGCCCTCCTCCTTTGCTTAAAAATATCTGGTGAAAATTGACTTTATAAATATAATTTTTTGATAGATATATATTTTACCATATAATGGCGATTCTTAATCCAAAATTTTGATGATTTTTTAAAATTTTGTTGCGTATCGTACTTGGAAGCTCATCCAGTGACAGAATGTCTGATAAAAGCAACGAGCATTAAATATATTCATCGCTTTCCATTTGTATAAACATTCTTCATACATGTTTGATTGTGATTGTGTAATAAAAATTTTGCTGTATACATCCTGAGCCATTGCGGCTATTGTGCGCTTTCAAGCCAGTATTCAGCAAACAGGATTAAGTCATCCGAATCAATATTGCCGTCATTATCCAGGTCGGTTCCTCCGCACCAGTTTGGATCATTGCAGTCGGTTTGCTGCCAGTGAGAAACAAACACGGCAAAATCGGTGAAGTCCACTTTAGTGTCACTATTAAAGTCGCGTGTGGGGACATGAGAGAACGCCAGATAATAAATGGGCTCTTCCCAACTTATGGAAAGGTCATAGAATGCAACATAACAAGTGCCTATGCCTGTGGCGGTATAATCAATTATAAACCAATCACCTGCTACCGCAGTAAGGTCACCTCCCAGGTTAAAACCTTGTATATCAGGCCCTATCCAATTCCACACACGTGCCATATTGCCTGCAGATGATAAACGTGAGCCCGGATAGTCGTTAGTAACCTCATTGTAGTCTCTGGCTGATAATAGTCCTTTATATATGTCTTCTCCCATAATAGCTATGTCGCCAATCCAGCAACTATTAGCATCTGGATTAACATCTGAACTGATAATAATCGTGAGCCTGGTTCCAACCATGATATCTTGATATACAAAAGGAATATTGGGATCGGCAAGCTCAAGGGGGGTGTTGCCATCAGGCAGACAAACTCTTGTCGAAACTGTTCCCATGGCTGTATGAGTGATAGCAGATGCTATCACAAATAATATCATTGGGAGCCATTTCTTCACAGCCTGTTTCTCCGGTTTAGGCAAGATATACCTACAAGTAATTATACCAGGAATCGTATAGAGGTCAAGCTAACATATAAGATGTAGTGGATTTTACTTGGTTATCCCCCGTTTCGGTGTCGAATTACAGGCTTAAAGCCGGTCATTTGTGCTTATAGATTGAAATAAAAAGTGATTTACAATGCAAAAATGAGATCAAAAGGCGATTTTTAATGGGCTTGGTTGGATTCGAACCAACGATCAATGGATTATGAGTTGATAATCGGAATGCAAAACAAACATGGGGATTGAAATAAATAGTAAGTAAAAAAGCCACACACGGCAAACAGTTGGGGCATTGACAAGGCCCATTCTCTCCTAACAGTAGATTGACTACTTGCAGGTCAATTTCAATATGTTGTATTGGATTTTTGTGCTACTACTGTGTTGTAATTGCTTCGACTTCATCGATGCCCTTGGGGATCTTGGGGCCAAGGATGCGGCAGCCGTTCTCCGTTACCAAAATGTCATCCTCGATTCTAACGCCACCGAAGTCTCTGTATTCTTCAACTTTTGCATAGTCTATGAAGGCAGCGTATTTGTGTTGGGTCTTCCAAGAATCGATCAGATGGGGAATGAAGTAAAGGCCTGGCTCGACTGTAATGACATAACCCGGTTCAAGAGTCTTAGCTAACCTTAGCCACTGCCAGCCGAATTCCATCCTTCGCTTGATTTTGTCCGTATAGCCCACATAGTCCTCGCCGATAGGCTCCATGTCGTGTACATCAAGCCCAAGCATGTGCCCCAATCCGCATTGGAAGAATAATGTATGAGCACCGGCCTCGACCGCCTCTTCTGGATCTGTTTTGATGAGACCGAGGTCTTTCAGGCCTGATGCAAGGACTACACATGCGATTTCGTGCACCCGTCTGAACTCTACTCCTGGCTTGATGGCAGTGATTGCTGTTTCTTGAGCTCTAAGTACAATCTCGTAGATTTCCCTCTGTTGGCCGGTGAATCTGCCGCCGATGGGGATTGTCCGTGTAATGTCACTGGCGTAATGCAGGCCGGATTCAGCCCCGCTGTCGTTCACCGCGA
>CAZVUF010000122.1:0-8181 GCA_964629355.1 uncultured Pirellulales bacterium
ACCCATGAAAATGCTGACCCAAATCCATTTCTTGACTATCGTTTCAATGTCACCTTTAGTAATGGTAACAAGCAATACATAGTCCCTGGCTATTATGCAGCCGACGGCAATGCCGGTCAAACCAGCGCCAAATCAGGCAATAAATGGCGCGTACATTTTGTGCCGGATGAAGTAGGACAATGGATTTACCTTGCTTCATTCAGAAAAGGCACCGACATCACACTAAGTGACGACCCTATGGATGGTACACCTGTTGCCTTCGATGGAGCCAAAGGCAGTTTTACTGTTGACCCCAGCGATAAAGGCGGTCAAGACTTTCGGGCCAAAGGATTGCTCAAATATGTTGGTAAACGTTACCTGCAATTCGCTGAGACAGGTGAATATTTTTTAAAGGGCGGAGCCGACAGCCCCCAAAACTTCTTAGCATACGTTGATTTCGATGATACCTATGACACCGCTGAATTAAAACGCGAAGGAGAAGCCGCAGGCGAAAAATTTTTGCATAATTATGCCCCACATATCAAAGACTGGCAGCCAGGCGAGTCAACCTGGAAAAACGGCAAAGGAAAGGGCATCATTGGCGCCTTAAACTACTTAGCTTCCAAAGGCATGAATAGCGTTTACTTTATTACCTACAATATCGATGGCGGCGACGGCAAGGACGTCTGGCCTTGGACATACCCGAATGAAAGATTCCGGTTCGACTGCAGCAAACTCGACCAATGGGAAATCGTCTTTTCTCACATGGATAAACTGGGTCTGATGCTCCATATCATCACACAGGAAACAGAAAATGACCAGGGTCTCGACAACAGTGAACTCGGCAAACAACGCAAGCTCTACTACCGTGAGCTGATTGCACGTTTTAGTCATCATCTCGCTTTAGTCTGGAATCTCGGCGAAGAAAATACTAACACAGACGACCAACGCAAAGCATTTTGTAAATATATCAAAGACCTCGACCCGTATGACCATCCTATTGTCTGCCATACATATCCGGGTCAGTACGAAAAGGTCTATAAACCTCTATTAGGATATGAATATTTTGACGGACTATCGCTGCAAACCAACGATACTCATGCTCAAACGCTAATATGGCTCGATCGGTCAGCCGACGCAGGTCGGCAGTGGTTTGTCTGTCTGGATGAGATCGGCCCATCTCATACCGGTGTAATGCCTGACAGTAATGACTATTGGCACGATGAAGTCCGCAGCAAACATCTTTGGGGCAACCTGATAGCTGGCGGAGCAGGCGTGGAATGGTACTTCGGCTATAAATTCGCCCACAATGATTTAAATTGCGAGGACTGGCGCAGCCGAGACCACATGTGGGACCTAACAGGATACGCCCTGGAGTTTTTTCACGAGCATCTGCCTTTTATAGAAATGGCTCACCACGATGAGTTAACCTCTGCTGAAAACGACTACTGCTTTGCCAAACCGGGTGAAATCTACGCTATATATCTGCCGACCAACGGCACAACGCATATTGGTTTAGGCAACAGCTCCACAACATTTTCCGTACAATGGTACAATCCCCGCACTGGTGGCCAGCTGCAAACCGGTACTGTAACCACAATCACAGGTCCCGGTTCAGCAGCCATCGGATATCCACCCGAAGACATTGATAAAGACTGGATCGCACTGATAAAACTAAAGAAGTAATTGACAACTGCATATTCTGTAATCGAACCAACCAAAAAACTATTGCAAATTCCTGTTCAGGCTTTATAATCTGAACAAATATAAAGTCTGATTGCATAAAAAGAACAAACAAATAAAGGATTACAGGAGAAAATTACAATGGAGCTGATTGCAGAAACTCAAATCAATCTGTTCGCTGATGAATTGCCGTCTATAGACGATATTACAAAATTATCTCATTTCGTCCACTCCAGCGAGGCTAATCAGCTCAAATTTGCTGAGGAATTAGAAACACAAATGTCCAGAACCTCCCCTAAGATTATGCTGCCAATGGGAATCGGCCTTTTTATTCTCGGAAGGTTCAATGAAGCAGTCGAGAAGCTTCATAAGGCCAAAGACTGCAAGGAGAAATTTATATTTTTATCTTTTGCCCTTAGGCGAATAGGCAAATTCAATGAAGCAATCGAAAGTCTGCAAAAAAGCCTTGATTACGGGGCCGACACCTTAAACATAGCTCTGGAAAAAGTTGCCACATATCGTCACGCATCTAACTTCGAGGCTGCGGTTAAGGAGCTAAAAACTTACGCAAACTTTGAAAATGTAAGTGCCGAATACCACTATCAGCTCGGCCGTCTTCAAGAAGTACAAGGGCTCTATCAAGAAGCAATGGACAATTACAAAACAACACTTGAACTGGCCCCCAACCATCAGAGAGCTCTTTTCCACCTGGCTTACCGCTGCGATTTATTCGGTGACGAAGAGGCAGCCATAGACTACTATAAACAAATTGTCTCTAATTCTCCTGTTTATGTAAGTGCACTGCTGAATTTAGCTGTGCTTTATGAGGATATGGACAGGTTCGACAAAGCCTCTCAGTGTGTTGAAAAGGTCCTGCAGTTCCACCCCAATCACAAAAGAGCAATTCTGTTTAAAAAAGACATCGAAAGCTCAAAAACAATGCTCTATGACGAGGAAAAAGAAAAGAAAAAAACTCACAAAAATCAGATTCTTGAAACACCAATCTCTGATTTTGAGCTATCAGTACGCAGTAGAAACTGCCTCAAGAAAATGAATATCGATACAATTGGAGACCTCCTGAATATCACCGAGACAGAGCTGTTATCTTATAAGAATTTTGGCGAAACATCGCTGCGAGAAATCAAAAGTATCCTCGAAACGAAGGGATTGCGGCTTGGCATGGCTCTTGAGGAAAGAAAGTTCTCTTCAGACGAACCATCCGTTCATACTACCACGGCAGACCAAGGTCTGTTAAACAAATCAATTGACGACCTGCAACTGTCGGTACGCTCTCGAAAATGCGTGCAAAAGCTCAATGTTCATATCATCGGTGAGTTAACGCAAAAAACCGATGCTGAGCTTCTCGGCTGCAAAAACTTCGGCGTAACAAGCCTGAATGAAATCAAAAGAAATCTAGCCAACCTCGGACTATCATTGCGAAGTTTAGACTGATCAACTAATTATTGAATGTTCATTGTTAACTATTTTTGATGTCTTCGATTGTAGCCAAACTAACTGCAAATCGCAGCAAGTTCTTAACACAGATAGTCTTTGGGACGATATTCCTGCTTTTTCTGACAATTCAGCCCGGCTGTAGGCCAAGAGAGCTTGCCAGGCCTACGCCGCAGATGGATATCACGCAAAGCTACTGGGTTAGAGTGCTGCTGCTCAGCAATATCACGAATTGTACATTGAAAATAGCCACGCACTACAACATTACCAACCTGGACACAAACTCAGTAGTTTCGACCGTGGAAAACAACATCGTCTCACCTGAAGAGCCCATAAAAATAGAGATAACCGCCGGTAAAATTACAATCGCCGGTCGGACTTTCTCAAGCGATAAACTAATCGTTTATCCCAATCAACCACATATCTTTAGTCTGAACAACAATGAGTACAGAGGCAAATTAGAACTGATAATCAATCCTGACAGCAATACCTTTGATGTTATCAACCATGTTCCGCTTGAGCCGTATTTGGCCGGTGTAATAGGTGCTGAAATGCCTGACTACTGGGAGCCAGAGGCACTAAAGGCTCAGGCGATCGCTGCAAGAACATATTGTTTGTACATTAAAAATCGCTTTGGCACGAAGCGCAACTGGGACGTTGCGAAAACACAGGCAAGCCAGGTTTATCTCGGCGTTAAAGCCGAATCAGCCCAGGTCTGGAATGCCGTGAACAATACATACGGAAAGGTATTAACCTGCAAGTATTCTGACGGTGTCGAAGATATCTTTCCCGCCTACTACAGCTCAGTCTGTGGCGGCCACACCGCAAACAGCAAATATGTCTTCGGTGATTCATTTGAACCGCTGACAGGAGTTGCATGTCCTTATTGCAAAGATGTAGCAAAAATTACTCTTTTTTTCTGGCCTATGGCTCAGTTCGATAATAGCACTGTTACAACCAGATTGTTCCAAAAATACCCACAGCTAAAACAACTCGGAGAAATTACTGAAATTATACCAGCAGAACAAATCGACTATGGAACATTTTCGCGGCTGATAAAAATCAAACTTGTCGGCTCTACCGGCAAAAGTGATTTTCTGCGAGCAGAAGACTTTCGGCTTTGCATCGATCCGACCGGCCGGCAGATACAAAGCACCATCTGCCAGATTACTAAATGGGACGATAAATGGGCCTTTTTAGCGGGCAGAGGTTGGGGGCACGGCGTAGGAATGTGCCAATGCGGAGCACAAGGTATGGCAAGACAAGGAAAAAATGTAGAGCAAATCCTTGCCTATTATTATCCAGGATCTCGGATTAAAACATTTTATTAAACATAACTGCCTAATCCTCTTTATGCACATAATCCCCAAATAGATTAAGGAGCAAAATAAAAATGCTTTTATTATTACCTCACTTTATAGTAATGAAGAAAAAGCTATGAGTAATTTTGAGTTGTTATATAAAGATAGCACATGTCAAGCAAGGCGCGGTTTGTTAATTACTACACATGGTAAGGTTGAAACACCTGCCTTTATGCCGGTCGGTACTGCTGGTGCGGTAAAGGGTATCACACCGCAACAGTTAAAAGAAACTGGTGCCAATATCATCTTGGCCAACACCTACCATCTAATGCTCAGGCCGGGAGTTGACGTCGTTGAAAAGCTTGGCGGACTGCATAAATTCATGGTCTGGAATCTGCCGATTCTTACTGATAGCGGCGGATATCAAATCTTTTCTTTAAGCCCACTTACAAAGGTTAATGAAAATGGTGTCGAATTTACCAGCCATATAGATGGTGCACAAATATATCTGGATGCTGAGATAGCAATAGAAATTCAGAACCGACTGGGTGCCGATATAATTATGTGTTTTGACCAATGTACTCCATTTCCTGCCGACGAAATGCAGCTAAAAGAAGCTGTAGAAAGAACTATCCTCTGGGCAAAGCGTTCCAAACAGTTACATAACAATACCAATCAGCTGCTGTTTGCTATTGTACAAGGGGGAATAGACCTGCAGCTACGAACACATTGCGTCTCGGAGCTTGTCAACTTTAATTTTGATGGGTATGCTATCGGCGGATTAAGTGTAGGTGAAGGGCACGACAATATGATAAAAGTTGTTACGCATACTACGAAGCTATTACCGGAAGATTTGCCTCGCTATCTGATGGGTGTGGGTTCTCCAGCAGATATTATCGCGGCGGTAAGGGCTGGGGTCGATATGTTTGATTGCGTTTTGCCGACCAGGAATGGAAGAAATGCCTTTGCTTTTACTGAAAACGGCCCAGTGCGTATGAGGAACAATGCCCATATAGAAGATGGCAGTCCAATCGAGGTCGGCTGTGATTGCTATTGCTGTAAAAATTTCAGCAGGGCTACCATAAGACATTTTTTCAACTGCGGAGAGATGCTCGGCCCGATTTTAGTTTCCCTGCACAACCTGAGATTTTACCAGAAACTCATGGCCAAAATAAGGCTTACATTGGAAAACAATGAATTTGACGCCTGGGCGGCAGAGCAACTCAAAAAATATCAGTCTTTCGATACTACAAAAAATTAGCTAATTGATTCAATTTCTCTGTAATTCCCAGCAAATTCAGGTTATAAATACTACTTTTTAGTACGCGTATTGTTTTTTGCTGACGGATAAGGTATATGCAATACCATAAACGATGAAAGGAAACTAAAAAATGAATAATATTTGGATATTAGCTCAAGCTGAAGGCCAGGAAGCTCCTTCAAGCATTTCTTCCGAGCCTGTTACTGAAGAAGGCCAAACAACAACTCTTGTGACCGACTCCAATGACCACTCTGCCGGAAACGAAGGACAAAAATCTGCGCGTGGCTATACTTCTCTGATCTTCATTGGCTTAATGTTCGTAATGTTATACTTTATCATTTTCAGAGGCCCTCAAAAACAAAAACAGCAGCATAGAAAAATGTTGGAATCGCTGCAAAAAAACGACCGTGTGAGAACAATCGGCGGAATTATCGGAACCATAGTTGACATTAAGGGTGATGAATTAACATTAAAAGTCGATGAGTCTAATAATACGAAAATAAAAATTATAGCTTCAGCAATTGGAAAAAATTTGTCAAAAGATAAATCGTAATTTAGTAACTGGTAGTTGGTAATCGGTAATTCGTAGTCGAATTCACCAATTAACCAGTTACCGATTAACCAATTATTTGGGGAGATTTATGGGCAAGAATCTAATGCCGAAAACCATTTTGATTATCGTTTTGGTGCTTCTTGCAGCGTGGACTTTATACCCACCAGATAAAACATTAAAGCCTGGGATTGATCTTGCAGGTGGAACAAGCCTTATTTATGAGATTGATACCCAGGACCTCGCAGATGCAGAACAGAAAGATTTGGCTCAAAGAATGATAACCGTTCTGCGAAGGCGAATAGACCCCGCTAACATTCAAAACCTGATATGGAGGCCACAGGGCAATACCCGCTTCGAGATACAGATGCCTCTAGCCAGTGCTGAAGCACGTATAAAACGGCAGAATTTCGAAACAGCCAAAGAGCAGCTTCTTGCCGAAAACGTAAACCGTGCCGGAATTATCCGCTCGCTAAAAGAACCTAAAGAACAACGAGCTGAAGACTTTAACGATATTTCCCAAGGAGATCCTAACAAACTAACAATTCTTGAATCTCTCGCAAAGACCTACGATGAATTAAAAGAACTGCAGGATAAAAGAGATAAGATCAACACCGTGCTAAAAACCATAGCAGAAAAAATATCATCTGCTGGTCTTGATTTAGACCAGATTGAAGTAAATAGAAGCAATTGGTCCAAGCTGGATAAGCAGCAACTCCAAAAAACTCTGACGGAATTTATCGGCAACGCAAACAACCTCGATCTGCTAACCACATATATGGGCACTTATACAGAGTGGGCCAAAGTTGTTAATCAGCTTCCGGATAAAATTACATTATACGAAGAAGCACAGCGAGAGCTTGATAAATTAAACCTAACTGAGGAGCAAATAGACCTTGTACTGGAAATGTCACCTAAGTCGGCTAAAAAGAAGCAGCAAATCGAAAAATTTAAAGCCAATTTTCCAGACCGCACACAAAAAATTGACCAGGTTGTTGCAGCATTCGACGAATATCGTCCCTTCAGAGGCAGACTTGATGATCCGGATGACCTTCGACGTATGTTAAAAGGCGCCGGCATACTGGAGTTTAGAATACTACCTACCTCAGACCGTCTTGAGCAGTCCGGATTAACCGCCAGCGAAGCAGAAGCTTATGTCAAGTCACTTAGCGAAAAAGGACCTAAATACGCTTCGGGTAGTAAATTCGCATGGCTGGAAATCGAGAATATTAAAGAATGGCAGGTTCCGAATACGATTGTCGCCCCGTTCGGTAACAAATATTACGTACTGGTGAGCAACAGACAAAATGAAACTATGCTGCACCAGGCCAGCGGCAAAGATTGGAAACTGGTAAAGGCTGCACCCGGACAAGATGAATATGGCCGAAATGCTATAGACTTCGTTTTAGATGAAAGAGGCGGCAGGCTGTTCGGCAACATCACCGGAAAAAATATTGAACGGCCATTATGTATTCTGCTTGATAGCATCGCCATATCAGCACCAAAGATTAACACTAGAATTACTACACGTGGTCAGATAACCGGCGGCTTCACACAAACAGAAGTTTTTGATATGGTTAATAAGCTAAACGCCGGCTCCTTACCCGCAAGACTAATTGAGCAGCCCATTTCGGTAAAAACAATTGGACCATCCATTGGCGCAGATAATCGCGACAAGGGAACACGTGCAGGCTTCATTGGCTTAATAGCTGTAATAGTCTGCATGCTCGTTTATTATATGCTTGCCGGCTCAATTGCTGATGTGGCGCTGCTTCTGAATATCTTATTTGTCCTGGCAATAATGGCAGGCCTTAGAGCAACCTTCACGTTACCTGGCATTGCCGGCATCATATTAACAATCGGTATGAGTGTTGACGCCAATGTGCTGATTTTTGAAAGAATTCGCGAAGAGCAACAGAAAGGCTCATCCGTTGGAACCGCCATAAAAAACGGCT
>CAZVUF010000123.1:0-8166 GCA_964629355.1 uncultured Pirellulales bacterium
TTTGTGTGGGTTTTGGAATCAGCAAAGCCGAACATGCAGCAGCAATCGCACAGGCAGGGGCTGATGGGGTAATAATCGGCTCAAAAATTGTGGAGTTGATTGAGCACAATTTAGACAGCCGGGAAAGAATGCTTTCTGAAATTTCATCTTTTTTAACCGAAGTCAAAAATGCAATTGAAAATCATAGTAGTCTGTAGGTGTATCGAAAATACCTTGGATTAATATATATTCGGTTTGCTTCGGATAGAAATATCACGCCGTTCGGTCTTATTTTAATTGGCTTTGAATAAGATTTTCCATGTAATTTATTTTATGGTTTTTAATGATTGTTTAGACTATTGCAATAAAAGGTTGTACATCTGCGTCATTTATAATAGATTTGACGGTTATATAATCGAGGGCTAATTGCTCCAGTAAGTATTAGATGAGGTGAAATTATTAACATGTTTTGGAGGTTAATATTATGAAAAGGTATCTGATTCCAACTGTTGTTATTTTATTCGCTTTGATGCTGGCCTGGCCTGTTCTTGGTCAGCGTGAGGGCAGAGGGGCGGGGCAGGACCAGCAAGGCCGTGCCGGGCAAGGCAGGATGCAGGGTCTCTCTGAAGAGGAAAGAACCCAAATGCGGGAAAGAATGCAGAATATGTCTGCAGAGGAAAGGGAGCAGTTCAGAGCCCAAATGCGTGAAAGATTTGGCGGTCGTGGGCCACGCATGAGTTCTGAAGAGCAGTTAAAAGCTATACAAACAATCGAAGAGCAACTTGCGAAACTGAAAGCAGGCATACAAGCTCAGGCCTCTAGACAGCCTGGGTCGTTTCAGGACTTATCCGAAGAAGAAAGAACCAAGCTAAGAGAGCAGATGAGAACTGCTCGTCAGGAACGGCAAACAGCTTTCAGAACCATTATTGCAAAAATTGCAGTGCTGCAAGGTCAAAGACAACCTGCAACAGAAGGTGAGGAACTTATCATAATGAATACCGCCGATTTGAAAGCCGTTCAAGAATTGGCGGTGAAAGAAAAAGCCAAGGAAACGGCTGATCGTCTCACATCACTGCTTGAACCGCCCCAGAGGGGAATGGGTGGCAGGAGCCGCCAGGGTCAAATGGGACAACCGGATCGGCAGGGCCAACAGGACCAGCCGGCCGAGAGAGGAAATAGGCAGCAAAGGCAGCAACGAGGTACCGGAACTCAAGGTGGAGATGTCTGAGAAATAAGGAGGTAAAGGTTTAATCTGTTCGACAGACAATCCTCCAGACAGGCTATAGTTTGCCTTGGGCTATTTTTTTGACGTTGCGATGAAATCATAGTGGCAAAGTGGGGCTATATTAATCAAGCTGCTCTTAGGTCCGCTTCAGCGGATGGGAGCAGCTTGATTTGTCATCAGAAAATTATTTAAAAATAAAATGAATTTACTGCTCGTATGCTTCTCTGCCGAAGGAAACTTCTGCGAGTTTTTTTGTTTGTAGCTTAACGTTAAAAGTGTTAGTGTAATCAGGTATTCTGAGCGTGATTGTATGATTGTGTAACTACTTGACTTTTTGGAGGATATTACTATGAAGAGATATTTCATCTCAATTGTCATTGTCTTGATGGTCCTGACAGTTTATTTGACTTCATTTGGCCAGAGTGAAAACAAACAGGGCAGACAAAACCGTAAAGGTCAAAGAGGGGCTCAGAGTATTGCTGCTGAAGAGAAAAACAAACCGCAGAAAGAAAGGCAGAGCATATCTGAGGAGGAAAGACAAACGTTAAGAGACAAGATGCGTGAGCGAGCTGCGGGTGGAAGTTTGATGTCTGGACGCCAAGTGCAATTGAAAGTGATCGAAAATATCGAACAGCAACTGGCAAAGCTGAAAGAAGCTATAAAACAAGCTCCGGACCGCGAAGAGTTTAGAAAAATACAAGAACCTTCTTCTGAGCAGCAGGCGAAATTTAGAAAAGAATGGCAGGAAGCACGGAAACAACAGGAACAAATAATTAGCTCTATTCAGCAGCAGCTCACGAGACTTGCGGGATCCAGACCACCGGCACAAGTAGCAAAACCGGACATGTCCTTTGATGAGCTGAAAGCAATTTATGATTTAGCAATAAAGGAAAATGCCAAAAATACTGCTGAACGTATTGAAAAGCTAATGGCCAAGAGCCCAAGAAAAGTAATGGTCCAGCCGGTAAAACCTGAAAAGCCTAGAGAACCTAAACAACAGACTGAACCACAAAAAAATTCTGAAGGTGTGTTAAATTAAAACAAAAAACTACCTGAATTTATACTAATGGTTTTAGCCTTCAAGACTAATCCATTCAGTTTTTGGAGAACAAAATTTTAAGTATAGACGTATTTATTTTCTAGTTAGATTTTTCGTAGTGAAAAAACAACTCCTTTAACAGTAACTCACAAGGCAGCAGGATAGACCAATAGCGTTATCATCGGGTCGATGATTGGCTTATTCTCATGTGAGCGTGCGTGTGGTTGTATTTACAACGATGCGTGATGATAAGTCCCAATGTGGGAATTAGGTCAAAGTTAAATTTTTGATGTTTTGGCGGTAAGTATTTAGGAAACGGTATATGATTTAGCTCGTCAGTCTGACAGTCCTGGCAGTGACCTGGGCTGTACTTAGCCAGGAACCTGAAAGATCCGACAGACTCAGAGAGTAACAGACCAGACTCAAAAAAGATATTGAAAGCACAGTATCCGGCGAAAACACCGGAGTTGACACTAAATAGTTTTGACGGCAGAACAAAAAAAACTGTCCGACTATAAAAAATTGCTTGACAGTTGTTCAATTTCGAGTATCTTTTTACTTTATATAGTTAAAAAGACTGCTACATTGATATTTCTACAAGTGATAGGACAATACAAGGGCCAAAGTTGATTAACTTCCTTGACGATGCATCGGCCGAGCCGGCTCTCGGCAAAGGGAATCGCACATCCCCAAACCTTTTGACCCAAATTTTTAATGTCCCTATCGGACTACGCTGGTTGGTGTACAATCAGACGCTAATTCCCAATGTGGGAATTAGGTCAAAGTTAACTTTTTAATATTGTGGAGGTAAGCATTTATGAAACGGTACCTAATTTCAAGCATTATGGTCCTGGCGGTTTTAGCTGTGACCTGGGTCGCTTTCGGCCAGCCGCAGGGTGACTTCAGGGAACGTATGGCCCAGATGCGTGAAGCACAAACCAAAGCGATTGAGATGATTCAACAACAAGCTGTGAAGATCAAAGAAAGCTTTGCAATGCCAGGGACTGAAGGTCAAAACTTTCAGAATATGTCCGAAGAAGAAAGGGCCAAATTCAGGGAACAACGGATGAAACAGCGGGAAGAGCAGCAAACAGCACTTGCGGTAATTGAGCAACAGGTTATGATTCTCAAAGGTCGAAGACAACTGCAACAGGAGCAAGAGGCATCCATTGCTGAGCTTCAGGAGCTACAAGCTTTGGCAAAGAAAGAAAATGCTGCAGAGACATCTAAGCGTATAGAAGATGTTATCGCCAAGAAGAATAAAACTTTTGAGGAAACTATGCAGAAACTTGGGATTTCGGAAATGCCGGGACGGTCAGGGCAGGGACAAGGACCTGGCGGAGAACGAGGTTCTGGGCAAGGACAAAGACAAGGTCCTAGACAAGGTCAACAACCTTGATGTTCCCGTAGAAGTCCAGAAAAAGCAGAGAGTATAAGTAATTCTGGAAAATACAGAACCGGCAAATGGGCCGGTAAATCGTTAGTGAAAGTAGTTTCGTAGTAATAAGCTCCATACGACCAGTGTGTAAGGTTTTTTGTCGTACATATTGGCAACGAGGAGCTTTTTTATTAGCATACATTTTTTATGGTCTGCTATAATAAAATATTTGTTTATGAGAAATATGGATTTATCATAGGAAACAAAGCAATGTTAAGGGATTTGATCATAAAGAACAGGACGTATCGTCGTTTCTATCAGGATACAGGAATTGAACGTCAGACTTTAAAAGAGCTTGTTGACCTCGCCAGACTTTCAGCTTCCGCAGCCAACTTGCAGCCGCTAAAATACGTGCTCTGCTGTGAGCCTGAAAAGAATGCTCTTGTTTTTCCACATCTTGGCTGGGCCGGTTATCTCAAAGACTGGCTTGGTCCTGCTGAAGGTGAAAGACCATCTGCGTATATTATCATACTTGGTGACACCGAGATAAGCCGGTCATTTGGTTGTGATCATGGAATAGCAGCTCAGAGTATTCTCTTAGGTGCTACAGAAAAAGGCTTGGGGGGATGTATGATAGGAACCGTTCAGAGGCAGGAGCTTCGTAAGGCCTTGGATATACCTGCCCATTATGAGATACTGCTTGTGCTGGCGCTTGGTAAACCCAAAGAAAAGGTTGTAATAGAGTCGATCGCACCGGATGGGAATATCAAATACTGGCGAGACACCGAAGGCATCCATCATGTGCCTAAGCGTTCTCTGGATGAGATTATTGGCTAAATATGGTTACAGGTCCCTGAAGATTTAAAAAATGGCTTATTGTTCATTTTATTCCGCATTGCAGGAAAAAACACAAATCCTAAGTTACCAATTACTAAATCCTTAGTAAATTTTTAACGAAAAAATAGGTAGTTTGTGAATGGAATTAGTTTGCGGAATATCTATATATTGTAAAGAGGCAATATGAAGGGGCAAGAAGAGCAAAGCGAGTCGGCACTGGTTTGTGCCGCACAAAAGGGCGAAAAAGAAGCCTTTCGTCTGCTACTGATGCGAAACTGGCCCTGGCTTAAAGCCTTGGTTTACAGCATTATAAGTAATACCGATAGTGTGGATGATGTAATGCAGGATATTTGTGTTCAGGTCATTAGAAAAGTCAATACGTTGCGTGAGCCAGCGTGTTTTCGGCCATGGATGGCGGTTTTAGCAAGACGCCAGGCTCTGAAGTATAGACAGCGAAAGAGCCAAAGGAGGGTTATTTCGCTAAATAATGATGAAGTAGCTGGCCAGCAGTGCGATTATAAAGCTGGCCAGCTACTTGATAATTTGGAGCTAAGGGAACAATACCAGCAAGTACTGCAAGCAGTTAAATCACTGCCCGAAATATACCGCCAGGTATTTATACTGGCACATTTAGAAGATTTAAAATATGCGCAAGTCGCCGAGATATTAGATGTACCTGTTACAACCGTGCAGATTCGACTTGTGAGGGCTCGGCGGATGATTTTTAACCAGATTAAGGACAAAGAAAAAAACGAAGTGTAAAAGGAAACGGTATGAAAGAAGAGATGCTGGAAATAATGATCGGGAAATATCTTGATGACCAGATAACACCCGGCGAACAGCGAGCGTTGGAAGCAGAGCTGGACAGTAATTTCGAGGCAAAGGAGCTTCTGACGCAGTTACAGGATTTGCATCAGCGCAGCTGTGAATTGATTGCTTCTGAGGTTCTTGACCACGGCAGAAGTGCTGATGAAATCTTTGAACGAGCATGGCAACAGCATAAAAAACGGCCTTCAATTGGAATTATAAGATTAAGCGGTAGTCTGCGTTTTGCAGCAGGAATAGCAGCCGGCTTAGTAATAGGACTGGCTTTACATTTTACTGTTCTTACGCGTTCAACGCCGCCAATTATTCGACAAAAACCTCCTGTTGTGAAAAGCCCAGATAATACTACGGGTGAAAACAGACAAAATTTGCCGTCTCCACAAAATACAACCCGTAATGTTGACTGGTATACTTTTACTGACGAAAATGGAGACCAATGGCTCATCGAAGGGTTGCGAGAAAATACGGTCAGAACAGCTTCTTTCCAGGAATCCATTTAGTACATAGAATCGACCTGATGCAAGAAAGGTAAATGGTTATGCAAATAAAAAGAATTGTTTCGATATGTGTTATGATTATGTTTGTGTTTAGTGCAGGTTTATACGCCCAGCTCGCCCAGTTCACCTTAGTGACTCAACCTGGCGTATTAATAAACCGTAGCCAGAAATCTGAAGTCGCAACGGGATCGGAACAGGAAAAAGGTGAACGTTCTTATATGGGTATCATATTAGACCGAGCGCCTTTGCCTGATTTATTGAGAAAGCATCTCGGCCTTTCGCCCGATCAAGGTATAAGGATAATGAATGTGAATCGTGACGCTCCTGGGGATAAAGCCAGCCTTGAAAGAGATGATATTATAGTCGGTTTTCAAGGCAAAGATGTAGCAGATGCTAACGAGTTTACCAGTGAAGTACGTAGAGCCGACATTGGTACAGAAGTCCCTCTTGAAATTATCCATTTAGGTAAGCACAAAACCGTCGGAGTAAAGCTCGGTACTTTCAACGGCAAGGTCGACTTGAAATATCCGCCTGAGCCGGAGATGGTTAACATTTGGCGTCCCGGAAAAGTATATAAGCTCCAACCAGACAAAGGTAAATGGGTGGAAATTCCCTTTGAAGAGCTGCCAGGTAGGATTGAATTTAGCATAACAATGCCCTTGGGGGATGGTACACAAGAGTTGTTTAAGGAGGTGTACGTTTATCACTTTACTGAAGGAGGTGAAACTTATACCATCACCATTAAAGGCAGTCCAAACAAGGATGATACTGAGATTATTGTTCGTATCGGTAAGACCGAGTACAAGACAGAAGTTGGAGCAATAAATACATTGCCTGAGAAGTATCGTGCCAGTGTGGAGGAATCTCTGGAAAAGGCACGAAAAACCTCACAAGAAAGAATATCAGAAATATCAGAGCAGAAGGTTAAAATAGATAAAGAAAATTTCCCCTCTGATCGTCCAGTACAGCCAACTGGACCAGATGAAAAAGCTTTTGACAGGATAGAAAAACAGATGCGCGTGTTTCAGAATCGTTTGGAAAAGCTTGAAGAGCAACAGAAGGATTTCTTAGAGCGGTTGTCGGATAAACTTGAAAGGCAGGAGTCCCAAGGACCATAAGAACTGGACAAGAAAAAGTGTAACTCCCTTCCCCCCGCGTGCTTTCTGCATGGCGAAGGGACAAATCGGCAATCTGCCGATTTGTCCCTCGTTTTTATTGACAGTTTCGTCGATGATGGTACAATTTCCATTATTGATGAATTAGAACAAAATTACTCCAAAGCTTATAAGTATGAATATAACCAAAAGTCGAATTTTAAGAACATTAACTTTGATTATTTGTTTGTGCGCCTTGTTGATAGACAATACTTTAGCAGCTGAGAAAGGAAACTATCAGAAAAGGCCGGTTAAAGTTACTCGCAACAGTCAAACGCGGAAAATCCCGAATAGGTCCACTGATGCGTTTGTTTACAAACAACTGGCAAAGACTGTTGACCTCTCTGCTCTAAAACTTTCCACATCTTTTAGTCGGGCGATTGAGATTTTACGTAATTCAACGAGCCCTCCATTGAATATAATAGTGCTATGGAGGGATTTGAGCGAAAATGCCCTTGTAGAACGGGATACACAAATCTATATGGAAGGTCTTTCGGAGATTCCACTTCGTACAGGCTTAGAGCTTTTATTAAGAGCTGTTTCAAGTGGCTCAACAGAATTGGGCTACATCGTTGAGGGTGGAGTTATCATTATTGCTACAAGGAATTCTCTGCCTGTCAAGATGGTGACGCGAGTTTATGATATCACCGATCTTGTCAGTCAGCCGGCCAACTATGACATCTACCAACAGTATAACATCTACCAACAACAGCTGTCTATGATGAATATGATGATGAGTAGCGGTGGTGGCTATGGTGGCGGCTATGGCGGCACAACTGGTGGCTATGGCGGCACAACTGGCGGCTATGGCGGCGGTATGGGTGGCTACGGCGGCGGCATGGGCGGCTATGGTGGTGGCATGGTCGGCTATGGTGGTGGCATGGGCGGCGGTTATGATACCAGCATTTATCGAGCCCAAGACTTGCAATACCTTATTCAGGATACCATCGAGCCGGATAGCTGGTATGACTACGGTGGAGAAGGTACTATAACACTATACCCAAGCGGTATGGGTGGCTATGGCGGCGGTATGGGTGGCTATGGCGGCGGCGTGGGTGGCTATGGCGGCGGTGGCACCGCTGGTAGATACACAGGAGGACCAGCTATGCAATACGGCCCAGGATGGAGAGGTCAAAGAGCAAACGGAGTAGCCGACCTTATAACCGGCTCAATAGCGCCGCGCACTTGGCGTTAGTACGTAAAAAAAGCTGCCTGTGGCTTTCATATTTATT
>CAZVUF010000124.1:0-8129 GCA_964629355.1 uncultured Pirellulales bacterium
CTCATTTTTCAACACCCAGAGGATGCTCGAAGAATACATCCTAAAGGCCTATTTTCTGTAAGAGTCGGATAAACCGCAAATATTGTTTGACTCAGATTAGTTGCGATTACAGGGAATTTTTCGATAAAATTATGCCATTCCGAAAAAGTACTTGTCAAAAATGATTTTTATGGTTATAATAGTAAAATAAAGCTCTTTTCTTCTTAGTATCTTGGTTTTGGTAAGACAGCATAAATTTATAAGTTTGCTCTAAATAATTTATGAAAAGCTGTCTTACAAAGACCGGAGTTTTTGTGAAACTCCGGTCTTTTTTTATGTGTTTGAAACAAGGCAAAATTTCAAAACTGAGATGTATACTCAAGCACCTACTAAGATTGACTTGCATATAATTTGGAACACAAACCATAAAATGAGCGTATGATAACATGTCGCCATAACCTTTGTCCGAATATTCTTCAATATTGGGTGCGGCTAATCCAAACTGGAGGTTATTATCCACAGGTGTAGTTTTGTTGTAAGTAATCTTTTGCAGTAAGCTTTGTTTGCCGATATTATTAAAAGGATGTGGTCGACGTTTTACAATCCGCGTGTTCTTACGGCGATAGAAATTTTTTGACTTTTTTAGCCTGCCAAAGGCGGGTTCAGTTACAATAAATATTGTTGTTGGCACTTTAAAAAAGCGTACTCTAATTCCAGGTAAGCAAGGAGATTGAATTATGAAAAGTCATTACATAATTGTGCTTGCTGTTATTATGGGCGTTTTTTGTTTGTCACTGACTGGTTGTCAGGAACAGGCTAAGGTGCCGGCAGAGCCTGAGGTTGTATTGACATCGCCCGAGCCTGTGAAGGCAGCCGAGTCATTAAAAGCCGAAACCAAAGAAAAGCCCGATGAAACCGGGCCGAAAATTACCTTTGAAAAGGTGGTTCACGACTTCGGCGAAGTTGGGCCCGGCTCGAAAAAGAGCTGTGAGTTTAAATTTACAAACACAGGTAAAAACCTATTGGAAATCACTAAAGTCGAGGGCTGCTGTGGAGTCACCACGAAATTAGATAAGATGCAATATGGGCCAACCGAAAGCGGCACTATAAAGGTGGAGTACATTGCGAGTACGGTAGCTGGCGTGATGAGCCGCCAGTTATATGTTCTCAGCAATGATAAGACAAATCCCAGAGCGCCGTTAACCGTAAAAGCCAAGATTGTGCCCAAAATCAGCTTTGAGCCGCAGCGCGGGCTGAGATTTCTCCTTAAAGAAGAACAATTGAGCTGCCCGGAGATTACCATTACCAGCCTGGATGGCAAGTCGTTTGCAATAAAGGATTTCAAATCGACCGGCAATTGTATAACTATTGATTACGATCCAAATGAGGAAGCAACGAAATTCGTTCTGCAGCCTAAGATAGATATGGAAAAACTGCGGGGAAATCCGAGTGGTATTATCAGTATCAGCCTGACTCATCCCGAGGACAATACTGTTACGATTCCCTTTAATGCACTTCCGAGATTTCAGATTACCCCGCCCCAGCTTATTGCCTTCAACGCTGAGCCGGGACAGCCTATAATAAGAAAAATATGGGTATTGAACAACTACGGAGAAAAGTTCGAGATTGAATCTACATTTTCGGAAAACGGGATTATAAAAGCCCAAAGCCAGGATCCCATTAATAACGGCTATCAGTTTATGCTGGAAATAATGCCACCCGCCGACGAAGGCGGAACAAGGTTTACTGATGTATTTCATTTGAACATAAAAGGCGGAGAAAAACTGGAAATTAGCTGTCGTGGATTTTATTTGAGAAAAAAGTAACATCGTCTGCCGACCGGAAGAAAAACCCCGCGTAGGACCTATCGGCCGCCAGTTGGAAATAAACTTTACGTGAAATGTGGGGCCAAATAAAAAATGTATTTAGCCCCCAAATTTATGGGGGATTGTAGTTCGATAAATATGAAGCGATTGGGGCTTTGCATTTGCTTATTAATATTGTCAGCCTCGTGTGTGCCTGATGGAAAGCAGAAACCATCAACAAGAGCAGTTCAGAGGGATGATGAATTCACGATCTTTTTGACCGGCTATGAGCTTGGTGCATTGAAGCCATGCGGATGCAGCGGCGGGCAGCTTGGCGGACTCGACAGACGCTGGGCGGTTCTAAGCAGTGTGACCAAGCAAAAAAAATTAACTATCGACGTCGGTTCATTTGTAGAAAGTGACAGCGAGCAGGACCTTATTAAGTTCAGCATATTGATTCAGGCGTTCAACCTGCTCGATTATGATGTGGTTAATTTGTCGCGGAAAGACCTTGAAATAGCCCGGAATCTCGGATTGTTATTTAATCCTGTCGTTGGATTTATTAGTCCCTATGGTACCGGCGAGAAGATAGCAGGAAAATTTCAAAACCAATATTTGCTAAAGGACAAAAATATAACTATATCGGTTCTGACTTGCAGCTTGGAAACATCACCGATCGAGCAAATCAGAGAAGTTTTCACTCCGAAACCAGGTCAGCAAAACGTTAATATCCTTATTATAGACCAATATGATGAGGCAATTGTTTCTTCCATCGCGGAATTGAGAACTGTCGATTTTATTGTTTGTCCTTCCGACTCCGATGAGCCGAGGATAATAGGTGACCCCAATGAGAGGCCATTGACTTTCTCGGTGGGCCGATTTGGCAGATATGTATGTAAATTGGTAATCACTGCTGCCTCGGACGAACAGGACAGATTAGACATTAGCTTTAATGCTATACCGGTTGTAGAAAAACTTAAGCAGGGTCCATCTCTTGTTGGGTTATATAAGGACTACCAGCATCTTGTTAAAGAAGCTGATCTTTTAGAGAAATTTCCACGTTTTGCTTTACCCAAAGGTTTGAAATACGAAGGCTCTAAATCTTGTAAGGAGTGTCATGAGTATGAGTATAAGATGTGGAGCCGAAAGGCCCACGCCCAGGCTTATAAGACGCTTGTAAAGGTTGGCTCTCAGTACGACCCGGAGTGTGTTGTCTGCCACGTTGTGGGAATGGATTACGAGAGCGGCTTTGTCTCAGAGGAAAAAACCAGCCATTTAATAGACGTCGGCTGTGAAAACTGCCATGGTCCCGGCTCGGAGCACAACCGAACTGAGGGATTAACCAAGACTACAGAACCCAAGTCGGATTGTATTTTCTGCCATACGCCTGAAAAAAGTGCCGGATACGCAGGAAATGAGCAGGAATATTTGGAAAAAATCCGTCATTGGAAGGAACTTAAAGCAACCTCTAATGTCCAACAATAAGGGACTTAAATAGAAGTTAATCCGCTTTTGGCGGAATAGAAGACAGATGGCAGAAGCCGCATAACCATAGGTGGGGGGATATAAAAAATGATTCCGGCTTCTGACCTCTGTCTTCTGACTTCTGGAGAAAAATGTTATCCTTCGTAGTTGCTACGGAGAAGGAGATGATAAAAACTTTACGTATAACGGGTATTATAGCGGCGATTTTAGCAGGTGTCCTTTTTGTTTTCCCTGTGGTTTTTGGTGTACGCAGCGACGAACAGGTTCAACAGCTTCTGAGTTCACCCACCGTGATCGACAAGTTCAGCAAGGCGAAGACCGATAAAACGGCAACAAATGAGGATGCCGCACGGGGCGGACCGCTTGTTAAACAGGCTCAGTCCTTTGCGCTGTATTTAAATCCACCAGAGTCTAAAATAAGCTCTGCCAACCAGCGTGGTGGGATTCCAACGCCTCGGGGACCTATTGAGGCCAAGTTTACACTAATGGGCACCAGTTTTTTCGCGGCACACCCTGAATTATCTCTTGCATTTATTGATGAGCCGGGCAAAGGCTTGCGCTGGGTAAGACAATCCAGCCAAATTGGCCATTTGGTTATTGAGCAGATCAAAGACGGCCTTATCGTTGTTCGAGATGGTCAAAGGACTTACGATATTGCAGTCCAGAAAAGTCCGAACCTCGATCAGTTTGTGCTGGCTTCAACAAGCTCAATTGAGTCGCTCGGTCTGTCAGAGAAAAGCACAGTTAGTAAAGGTTCGTCACCGAGTCCCATCCAGAGATCGGCTCTAAGACCTACTTCACGGTCTGTAAGCAGCGCTAATGTAGCTGATATTACAGGAAACACATCTTCCGATTCTATATTAAGCGATGAACAAAATTTGGCTTTGGAAAAATTCATAGAGAAATTAAAAAACCTGCAAAAAGATTATAAGTCCTATAAAATCGATATCAACGAACCTAACTCTACAGAATCTGGGGAGTCAAATCTTTCTAAACCCACAGACGAATCGATACAACAGAATGAACAACTCGAAGAAGTCATTTCCGATTATCAATCCGAACGCGTAAGTGAGGAAGAAGCTGAGAAATTGAACGACTTGGGTGAAGAGCTGCAGGAAGGTGAACCGAATCAGAACTAAGCCGAAAACACAAAAAAACAGAATTTAGTTTATTTTTTCTTCTCCTCGCCCCTGCCTTCTGACTTTTGGCTTCTAACCTCTTAATAATCTCATTTGGTTATGAACAAATCACGACCTATAACGAGGACTTTATAACGCATTTAAATCTTCCAGTTTTTCAGTACTAATAATTGTGTTTTTTTGGCTGATAGATGGAACTTTTGAGCATTTTCTATGTCTGATTAGATAGCTGATTCTTTATAAAAAGAAAAAATGCATATAGCATCGGTTTTTGACCTATGGTTGTAAGTCCGCCGTTGGTTCGCCAAAGGGGATGAATATGGATTTAATGTATGTTTAGTCAAGAAGTTCCGTGTGGAAGGCAAGATTAGGAGTGGGTTATGAAAACACTGAAGCGTTGTTGGCTTGGGCAATTTCAGTTTAGCCGGGGTAAATCTTTCCTCTTTGTCTTATTTTCAGGTCTCTTGCTGTGTAGTCCACCGGGGTTGGACCTGTCTGCGGCCGGGGAAAATAGCAATTATAATACGATACAATACAAGGTTATTTCCCTGTCTAACATACCAGCCGAGCAGGGTATAAAATATCTGACCGACCTCAGGCTTGGTACTGTTTCACAGATTCGCGGCACAAATGCGCTTTTAGTCACAGCTCTGCCGTATGAGCTAAACAAAGCCGCTGTAATATTGAGACTCGTTGATACTAAGGAGCAGTTTGTTGTAAGATCGCTTTTTCCAGCTTCAAGGGTTCAGACTTTGCCTTCCAATGAGCGGATTGCTACAGTAGCTGCCACTGGTTTGCCCGATGGTATATCTATTGGGAGTTTTTCCCGTCCGCCAAGTGATGTTGCTTCTACAAGAGCGGTTATAGATATCCACAACAATATGGTAATTGTTGTAGCACCGGCCAGCCGGGTGGATACAATTGTTTCTGCCATAGAAGCGATTGTGGGTCCGGGTCTTATTGACAATAATAGAAACGCAACGGAAAATTCAAGATCCCCTGCAGGCGGACCGAGGCCTGAACCAGGATTTAACACAAGGATAACATCGTCTGTAGTTGGAACCAGGCAGACCCCGTTGGAGGTATCTTCTGTTGGCCGGGCAACCGATCCTGGTATTCCACTTTTAACAAGGCAGGCCGATTCCCGCTTAGCAAGTGTCGATGCCAATTTGCTAAATATCCCAGCGATCTCCGACTTAATCGGGGAAGGACAACTTGTCGAAGGTAAGACGAACGAAACTGTATTTATGCAAGAACATCCCGAACTTTCCTCTGTTGCGGCCGCAGGGGCTCGTGCATCATCTTATGAGCTGCCGCTTATTCCCGACGGCGAAGCAGTTCTCAGTGAGACCCTGCCGGACAAGCTTGATATTGTTTATTTGCTTGGCTTGGCGGGTGCATACCTGAATCTGGATTTTGTCTATGACCCTGCTAAGGTCAAAGGTGACGTAACACTTATGCTTCAGGGCAAACTTCGAGGCTCTATCAAGGTAAAGGATTTATATCCGTTACTGGAAACGGTACTGAAGTTCAAGGGCTTTGTGATGACTCGTCACAAGGGTAATCTTGTTACTGTGGTTCCTCAGGATGAAGCATTGGATATTGATCCCACGTTATTGGAGGCAGCAGATGGTGCAATAGAACATGGGGACATGGTTGTGACACGTACCTTTAAGTTGGAGCATATTGACACAGCCAGTGCGAGTAATCTTTTAACTAATATGAGGCTCGGCGTAAATATCTCAGAAATTGCCGAGGCGAAAACTCTGATCGTTACCGAATTTGTTTACCGTATGCCGCGTGTGGAAGCGCTTTTAGCGATGGTGGATAAACCCGGTGAGCCGAGAAAATTCAGGTTCAGACAGTTACGATATACTATGGCAAAAACCCTTGCCCCAAAGCTGCAGATACTGGCTGAGCAGCTTGGGACAGTATCGATTACTATTGCCGAACAGCCGACGGAACAGGTGCCACAAATTGCTCGTCTGCCAAACGAAACGGAAGCTAACTACCGGCGTCGAGTCGCTCTTGTCCAGCAAAGAGCTGCACAGCTTAGAGCACAGCAGGCCGCAGCCAGAGGCCGGCAGGCTGTAGCTAAACCAGCAGAAACGGCCGAACCTGCGGTTTACCTGGACGCCGACGAGAGAACAAACCGTATCCTCATGATAGGGCTTCAGGAGCAATTGAAAGAAGTACAGGAATTGATAGATGCCCTTGACGTTGAGCAGCAGGACCTACGGACCCTCGGATTATACAAAGTCAAGCATGTCGGAGCTGAAGAGGTCAGGAAAAAGCTGGAAGAGCTTGGCGTGATCGGTCCCAAACCTGAGACTACTTCTTCAAGATTTCCCTCCCCAACAACAGCCGCAAGGCCTCCTGTTACAAAACCGGAGGCTGTAACTACTGAATTCGGCGTTACCACAACAGAAGCTCTGTTAGAGGAACCACAGGTAGTAGTGATCGAGGCGACTAATTCTCTGTTGGTCAATGCAACACCTGAACAGCATGTCCGGATAGTGACGATTATCAACTATGTGGACAGCCAGACGGAATTAGAGGAAATGCCTTATCAGCTCTATCCGCTCGAAAATCAGTCGCCGGATCATTTGGCGGGGGTTCTTCAGAGCCTTATTCAAGAGACAGTCCAAAGTCAGGATAAAGAAGGCAAGATTGAGCAAGTCGTAAAAAAGAGGGAAGAAGAGATAGTTATCGTTCCTGATCCAAATACTTTTTCATTGATTGTCTATGCAAACAAAAAGAATCAGGGGTGGATAGCCAACTTAATAGAGAAGTTAGATAAAAGAAGACCGCAGGTTCTTATAGATGTCACGTTAGTGGAGATTTCGAAAGCTGACGCGTTTAATTACGATCTTAATTTACTCTCCAGCATTCCGGATTTGACCGACACGTCCGGTCTGACCCGTACTATTATGAAGTTAGCGGACCCAAATAGTGGTAATTTGGCCTCCAGACTTACAAATAGTAGCCGAAACCGTTTTATCGATTTACAGGCCGACAGCGGTCTTGGAACCGGTTTTTACGGTGACAGGCACATCAATGCTTTATTGACTGCTATGCAGCAGAAGAATTACGGTAGGATTCTGGCGAAGCCTAAAATCCTGGTTAATGACAATATGGAGGGTGTAATCAGCACTACGGATACTACATACGTAACCAAGACGTCGTCTATTCCGGTAACAACTGGGGTAGCGGGACAACAAACTTCCCTTATCCAAACAGCGACTGAGTTTGAGCCATTTGATGCCGGGATAACACTTACGATTACACCTCATATAAGTGAGGGTGATTTGCTTCGTCTGGACATTAATCTAATCAGGTCGGATTTCGGAATCATATCTGGAGAAAAGCCACCGGATAAAACGCAAAGTGAGATTAATACCAAGGTTACTGTGCCCAATGGCAGCACTATTATTCTGGGAGGCTTGCTGAAACTGAACCAAAGCAAGGGCGGGTCGAAAGTTCCGATCCTCGGTGATATTCCACTGGTGGGCGGATTGTTCAGAGGCGTTAACAACAGCGATATCCAAAAGAAACTGTATGTATTTGTAAAAGCAGAGGTTATTAGGCCTGAAGATGTGGCTTATGCTAAAAGTGGTTTAGAGCGGATATCAGAGAGAAATAGAAAAGCTTTCGAGCAACACGAAGGGGAATTCCAGAAATATCAGGATTGGCCCGGCATAAAGCCCAAGCCGATAGACCC
>CAZVUF010000125.1:0-8017 GCA_964629355.1 uncultured Pirellulales bacterium
GTGGTGAACAGCAGGGTTATACCGAAAGCTATCGAGGTATAAAATTCGAGGTCAATCTGCTTAAAAAAGTCAGGCTCGAAATAGCAGTCAATGAGGGCTTTGTTGAAAAGACTGTTGAAGCAATTGTTGAAGGTGCAAAGACAGGCCAGATTGGCGATGGTAAGATATTTGTTCTGGATCTGCAAGAGTGCATCCGCATTCGAACCGGGGAAAGAGGTGGAAAAGCAATTGGTTAAACTGTGACAGCCTTAATCGTTTTTTGGGGCTTAGTTGATAATAAAAGCAACCCAATTTTGAAAGGGGAACAAATGACGCCTAAAGAATTTTTTGAGTTTGCTAAAAAGAACAACGCCAGGATGGCGGACCTGAAGTTCGTCGACCTTCTGGGTACGTGGCAGCACTGCACCTTCCCGGTGGAGTTCTTAGACGAAAAGGCCTTTAAGGAAGGTCTCGGTTTCGATGGTTCCTCAATCCGCGGCTGGAAGCCAATTCACCAGTCAGATATGATGGCGGTCCCAGACCTCAGCACCGTGGTGATGGACCCGTTTTTCGCCAAACCTACGGTGAGCATCCTTGCGGATATCCGCGACCCTATCACATGCGAAGAGTATAATCGCGACCCGCGTCATATCGCCAAAAAGGCAGCCGAATTCGCGAAAAAGAGCGGGTTGGCGGATATCGCCTATTATGGTCCTGAGCCGGAATTCTTTATCTTCGACGAAGTTCGCTATGAGCAGAATCAGCATACCGGTATGTACTCAATCGATTCGGCGGAAGGGTCCTGGAACACCGCCCGTTTCGAAGAGCCCAACCTTGGATATAAACCGTCTTACAAAGGCGGTTATTTCCCTGTAAGCCCGACCGACACACAGCAGGATATCCGCAGCGAAATGGTCGAGGAAATGCAGAAGGTCGGGATTATGGTCGAGAAGCACCATCATGAAGTTGCTACCGGCGGACAAGCCGAAATCGATATGCAGTTTACCGATTTAGTAAAAATGGCCGACCAGCTTATGTGGTATAAATACATCGTCAAGAACGTGGCCAAGCGCCACGGAAAAACGGCAACGTTTATGCCCAAGCCGATATTCCAGGACAACGGTTCCGGTATGCACACGCATTTCTCGCTCTGGAAAAACGGCGTCAACCTGTTCGCCGGGAAAGGTTATGCTGGACTTTCCGATCTGGCTATGCATGCTATCGCCGGGCTTATCACCCATGCGCCGGCCATCATATCTTTCGCTGCACCGACGACGAACTCATACCGCCGGCTCGTCCCGGGTTTCGAGGCGCCGGTGAACCTGTGTATGTCGGCACGCAACCGGTCGGCTGCCTGCCGAATTCCGATGTATTCACCGAGTCCGAAAGCCAAACGAGTGGAATTTCGCTGCCCGGACCCGAGCTGCAACGGCTACCTTACTTTCGCCGCGATGCTTATGGCCGCCAATGACGGCATCAAACGCAAGCTTGACCCCGGCAAACCAATGGACGTGGACGTCTATGAACTTTCAAAGGAAGAACTGGCCCAGACCAAACAGGCACCTGGCTCTTTGGCAGAGGCGATTGATGCACTCGAAAAGGACCACAAATTCCTGATAGAGGGCGATGTTTTCACCAGAGACGCGATAGAAACCTGGATTGACTGGAAGAGGACTAAAGAGCTTAATGAGATGGCCTTAAGGCCGCATCCTTATGAGTTCCATCTGTATTATGACAGTTAGTGCCTAAAGTGAGTTAAAGTTAAGACTTACTCCAAATTTGTCTGACGACAGTCAAGATTTTAGGCACTCAAAACTTTAGTTCACTTATTATGATTACTTTAGGAATTGGGTTGCGGGCGAGGCTTGTCCAACGTTTACCGTACCGACAGGTCCGGTTTGAAGGGCAAGCCTTGCCCAGATATGATTTTTTGATTTTGAGTTCAAAATTATATCAAAAATCAAACATAAGAAAATTTATTCAGCATATCTTTTTTGAAGTATATCTTTAGATGTTGAAGAAAATCCAAGATTTTTTTGCGCCAACATTTTATTATTAGAATATTTGCTGATATTAGCTATTTTGCTTATACTATTTATTAAGGAAATTTTATCATCAATGTTTGATAATCAGAGTATACTATTTTAGAGAGCGTGTTTTATAAAGCAAAAGTAATTTTATATCTAAAACCCAGACTGTTGGGGGTTTTTAAGTAGTTTTTTGCATGGTATAAGGTTTTTAAGATAGGGAATTCGAGAAATTATGCAGTTAAAAAGCCAAGGTTTGTATGAATCTCAGTATGAGCATGATTCCTGCGGCATTGGTGCGATTGTTAATATCTCGGGGCAGCGAGATCATTCAATAATCGAATATGGCAAGCAGATACTGATGAACCTCCATCATCGCGGAGCGGCGGGAGCTGATGAGATTACGGGCGATGGGGCTGGAATTCTTTTTCAGATTCCACACGAGTTCTTTTTCGTAGAATGCGAAGAAAAGTTGGATTTTTTACTGCCGGAACCCTTGCAATATGGGGTTGGAATGGTCTTCGGCTCGCAAGATTCCAAGCTCAGAGAGCAATGTGACAAAATCTTGGAATCTGCGATTACCTACCATGGTATGAAGGTGCTCGGGTGGCGAGATGTGCCCACCGCTAATGATTGTCTTGGACAAATAGCATTAACTGCTGAGCCTTCTATCAAGCAGATTTTTATAGATGGGACCGGCTTTAAGGAAGAGGAGCTGGAACGGAGTCTGTACTTGGCACGCAGGCGAGCGGAAGGATTGGTGCGTGAGACGTTCGGCGAAGAAGGCCAGGATTTTTATGTGACCTCGCTTTCATGCAGGACTATATGCTATAAGGGCATGTTTATGGCCTGGCAGTTATTCGCTTATTATCCTGATCTTGCAGATGAGCGGGTCAAATCGGCTCTGGCAATAGTCCATCAGCGTTACAGCACCAATACATTTCCAAACTGGAGTCTTGCTCAGCCGTTTCACTGTATAGCCCATAACGGCGAGATAAATACACTTAGCGGCAACCGCAATTGGATGCGGGCCCGCCAAAAACAGATGACCTGTGAGCTATTCGGAGAGAAAATAAGCGATTTGTTCGCCTCTGATGGACTTCTGACGCCTGAGATGAGCGACTCAGCGTGTTTTGACAGTGTCCTTGAGCTTCTCGTTCAGGCCGGTCGAAGTATGCCTCATGCAATGATGATGATGATTCCTGAGGCTTTTGGCTCAAAGTACCATATCAGTACTGATAAACGTGCTTTTTATGAGTATCACTCTTCAATAACGGAGCCGTGGGATGGACCGGCGGCGATGGTATTCACCGACGGCAGGCTCATCGGAGGAACGCTGGACCGTAACGGGTTAAGACCCTGCCGGTATCTTGTTACAACCGATGGCCTGGCTATTATTGCAAGTGAGGCGGGAGTAGTGCAGTTTCCGCCTGAAAAGATACAAAGAAAGGGGCGTCTTCAGCCAGGTCGTATGTTCCTGGTGGATACGGTCGAGGGACGGATAGTTACCGATAACGAGATAAAAAGCAAGGTAGCTCGACAAAAACCCTATCGAAGATGGCTGACTGAAAATAGAATTGAGCTTAGTGGTTTGTTTGACACTCCAAAACTTGTAAAAAGCGACCCTCAGACCCTGAGCCAAAGGATGCGGGCATTCGGCTATACGAGTGAAGAGTTGAAGATGATATTAACGCCGATGGCTCTCCATGGTCAGGAACCTGTTGGGTCAATGGGTAATGATACGCCGCTTGCGGTGCTTTCCGATAAGCCAAAGCTGTTGTTTAACTATTTCAAGCAGCTTTTTGCGCAGGTGACCAATCCTCCTATTGACCCTCTGCGTGAAGGGCTGGTTATGAGTTTGATGGCCTTTACGGGCAAGAAACGAAATATCCTGGCTGAGACGCCGCAACATTGTAGACAGCTTAAACTGCCGCATCCGATTCTTACTAATGAGGATATTGAGCGGTTACGAGCGGTTAATAGGGATGATTTTAAGGTCGTTACTATCTCAGCTTTGTTCCAGCCTGGTAAGAATGATGCTGGCGAGGGTCTATGTCGAGCTATGGATTGTTTGGTCGATGCGGCGGTAGAGGCTGTTAAAGATGGAGCGTCACTTATTATTATCAGCGACCACGATGTGTCTGAGACGAGTGTGCCGATTCCATCGCTGCTGGCAACGGCTGCGGTTCACCATGGTCTGCTTAATCAAGGCCTTCGGGGTGAGGCAGGCCTGATAATTGAAAGTGGTGAACCGAGAGAGGTTATGCACTTCTGCCTTTTGGCGGGTTTCGGTGCCAATGCGGTTAATCCATACCTGGCGTTTGAATGCCTTGATGAATTGCACAGCCAAGGTGAGCTGCCGGCAAACATGGAACCGACTCAGATAGCGGATAATTATATAGCGGCCTTAAAGAAAGGTATCCTAAAGACAATGAGCAAGATGGGTATCTCCACGCTTCGCAGCTATACAGGTGCCCAGCTTTTTGAAGCGATAGGATTGAACTGTGAGGTTATTGATAAATATTTTACCGGCACCAGCTCACGGATTGGCGGAATCGGCCTTGCAGAGATTGCTCAAGAAACTCTGGTCCGACATAAATCGGCGTTCGGGCAGCGCCCAGAAGGAACGCTGGAATTGGATTTTGGTGGAGAATATCATTATAGACGCACCGCGGAGCATCATCTGTGGAATCCTACTACGGTATCTCGGCTGCAGCATGCTGTAATGAATGCGGATGCAAAGGCCTACGCTGATTACGCTAAAGCGGTCAACGACCAATCACAAAAGCTCTGCACTTTGCGAGGGCTTTTTGAATTTGTTCCCGGTGAGCCGGTTGATATCAATGAGGTGGAGCCGGCCGGCGAGATCATAAAAAGATTTTGTACCGGTGCCATGAGCCATGGTTCTATAAGCAAAGAGGCACATGAGTGCCTCGCTATCGCGATGAACCGCCTGGGTTCTATGAGCAATACTGGCGAAGGCGGTGAGGAATCGTCTCGTTACACACCTGAGCCTAACGGTGATTCAAAAAATTGTGCCATCAAACAGGTGGCCAGCGGCAGGTTCGGTGTCACTATAAACTACCTTGCACATGCTAAAGAGCTGCAGATCAAAATGGCTCAGGGTGCAAAACCAGGCGAAGGAGGTCAATTGCCGGGACACAAGGTGACAAACGAAATTGCGAAAATGAGATACTCTACGCCTGGTGTGACGCTTATATCGCCTCCACCCCATCACGATATATATTCTATCGAAGATTTAGCGCAGCTTATATATGACCTTAAGTGTAGCAATCCGGGCGTAAAAGTATCGGTCAAGCTCGTGGCGGAAGTTGGCGTGGGTACGATTGCGGCTGGCGTTGCCAAAGGCAATGCCGATGAGGTTCTTATCAGCGGCCATGATGGGGGAACCGGTGCAAGCCCGCTTTCTTCAATTAAGCACACTGGCTGTCCCTGGGAGCTTGGGCTGGCTGAGACGCAACAGGTGCTGGTGATGAATGGATTGCGAGATCGAATTAAAGTGCAGGTTGATGGCCAGATGAAAACCGGAAGAGACGTCGTCGTGGCAACGATGCTGGGAGCCGACCGGTTCGGCTTCGGCACCGCAGCTCTGGTGGCACTGGGCTGTACGCTCTTACGCAAATGTCACGAAGGTGCCTGCCCATTTGGAATAGGTACGCAGGATCCGGAATTGCGAAGACGATTCGCAGGCAAGCCAGAGTATATTGAAAGGTTTATGCACTTTGTGGCTGAGGAAGTCCGCCAGATTATGGCTGAACTGGGCTACAGAAGATTTGAGGATATGATTGGAGCGGTTCACCGATTGAGCGTTCACAAAGCCATCGATCACTACAAGGCAAGAGGACTGGATTTCTCTGCTATCTTCTATCAAGTGGATGTATCTGATGGCAGGGCGATACGCCTGACTAACGCACAGCCGGTCAAAATCAACGACAATCTCGATTGGCAGATTCTGGAGAAAGTACGTGGTGCTGTTGAAAATAAACAAAAGACCATAATCGAAATGGCAATTGCCAATGTTAATCGGACTGTAGGTGCGATTCTCAGTAACCATATAGTTCGTAAATATGGCCCCAAAGGTCTGCCCGATGGAACGTTGGAAATTATTTTTCGCGGCTCTGCTGGTCAGAGCTTCGGTGCATTTCTTGTACCTGGAGTTACACTGCGACTTATCGGCGACAGTAATGACTATCTCGGCAAAGGTCTTTCGGGAGGGCGAATCATCGTTCAGACGCCGCAAAATAGCCCGTTTATGGCTCACGAGAATATCATCGTGGGAAATACCCTTCTTTATGGTGCGACTGCCGGCGAGGTCTTTATCAACGGTATGGCTGGCGAGCGGTTTGCAGTGCGCAACAGTGGGGCAATAGCGGTTGTCGAGGGCCTCGGTGACCATGGCTGCGAATATATGACCGGCGGCATAGTCGTAGTTCTGGGACAGACCGGCTGTAATTTTGCCGCCGGCATGAGCGGTGGCGTAGCTTATGTTCTTGACGAAGTTCAGCTATTTGACACTCTTTGCAATCTGGATATGGTGGAGTTGGAAAGCGTCTGGCAAAAAGAAGATAAAGACATCTTGAAGAATTTGATCGAGCGGCATCTGCAGACCACCGGAAGTAAACGTGCTGAGTACATCTTAAATGCCTGGCCGGATATGGTGGGAAAGTTTGTGAAAGTGATACCGATAGATTATCGATTGTCTCTTCAGAAAATGCGTGCAGCCGAGCAGCGTGACACAGAGACCACACCGGCAACAGAAGAAGTATTTCGTTGACACTCGACGAGCATCGAGAAGCAAGAAACAAGGACCAGAAATGGGTGAAGTAAAAGGTTTTATAAAATATAAAAGACAGAACGTCGGTCATCGCCCGGTTGAAGAGCGGATACACGACTTTCGTGAATTGGACCTTCCGCTTACGCCCGACGAGATTCGTCAACAGGCGGCACGCTGCATGGACTGTGGAATACCATTCTGTCATGGTGCCGGCTGTCCTCTTGGCAGCTCTATTCCTGATTTTAACGATTTGGTGTATAAAGGTCAGTGGGAGCGTGCCTGCCGGATGCTTCACGCCACCAATAACTTTCCTGAGATCACTGGCAGAGTCTGTCCTGCTCCTTGCGAGGCCGCATGCACTCTTTCGATTAACGATGAGCCTGTTGCAATCAGACAAATCGAACAGGCGATTGTCGAGCGAGGTTTTCAGCAGGGCTGGATAAAACCCTTGGCCGCCGAGAAAAAGACGGGCAAAAACGTAGCGATTATAGGCTCCGGCCCCGCCGGTCTTGCCGCTGCCCAACAGCTTGCCAGAGCCGGTCACGAGACGACAGTTTATGAAAGAGATGAGAATCTGGGCGGAATGCTTCGATATGGCATTCCGGATTTCAAACTTGAAAAACAGGTGCTCGACAGAAGAATTGAGCAGTTGACCGCCGAGGGTGTACAATTCCAAACCGGCCTGGATGTTGGAAACGATATATCCATTCACTATCTTCAGAAAATGTTTGATTGTATTTGTCTGACAATGGGGGCACGTCAGCCGAGAGACATTGTTGTTCCGGGCAGAGAGTATGGCAACATCATTTTTGCTTTGGACTATTTGACGACCCAAAACAGGCTCTGTAATGGAGAGCCGCCAAAAATGTCGCTTACAGCCTCCGCTGGGGGATGCCTTACGGCAAAGGGCAAAGTCGTGGCTGTAATAGGCGGCGGCGATACAGGCAGCGATTGTGTCGGGACAGCACGCCGGCAGGGAGCGAAGAAGATTTACCAGCTTGAGATTCTGCCCAAACCCCCGGAAACTCGGCCGATTGATACTCCATGGCCTATGTGGCCTCGAATCATGCGGACAAGCACCTCGCACGAGGAGGGCTGCGAGAGAATGTGGTCCGTAATGACAAAAAAGTTCCTTGATTCCGATAAGCAAGTCAGCGAACTGCACGGCTGCAAGGTGGAATGGATAAAAAAGGACAACGAGTGGAAAATACAGGAA
>CAZVUF010000126.1:0-8012 GCA_964629355.1 uncultured Pirellulales bacterium
TTGACTCGAATACCCATAGAGGTCAGCTCGTGACGGCGTTTTGTCACCGGATTCCAAACCAATATGTCACCGTTTAGGCCGTGCATAGGCCGGCCGTTCTCGGATGTAGTCTCGGTTACCCAGTCATCATAGTCAGCGGCTCTCATCTCATGCGGGTAGCCGTCATCAAGCACCCAGCCGATGCCGATAATAAAGATAGCCGGGTATTTCTTTACGATTTCTGTCTCTCGCTGTTTTCGCGGCAAATCCGGGTACATGTCGAGAATTTCTTCAGCGTGAATGAAGACCAGCTCATCTGGCAAATCCGGATATTTGTCGGTCTTTAACTGAGGGAACATCCCCTGCACGTGGGTCTCGGCGCCTTTTAGGACCTTCCAGATTTTACGCACAACCTCTCTGAGAAGATCAAGATTACGCTGCTGTTCGGTGATTGCAAGCTCCCAGTCCCACTGATCGACATAAGCGCTGTGGTCATGGTCAAGAAAATAGTCCTTGCGCACCGCACGCATATCCGTAAGCAGACCTTCGCCGACCTTCATGTTAAATTGTTTAAGAGCCATTCGTTTCCACTTTGTCGCTGCCTGAACGACCTCAGCGTCGATAGGATTTTTATTGTGGTCGTTTGAAATGTGGAATCCGATCGGCGTGCGTGAGCCGTCACGGTCGAGGTAGTCGTTGATGCCACTTTCCACGTCCACAATCAAAGGAACCTGGACTCGAATAAGATTAAGCTCTTTGCAGAGGTTTTGCTCGATGTAATCTTTGACCGCATAAATAGCGATTTGCGTTTCTTTTGGTGATAGTAACGATGTGTAATCCTGTGGCAAAATTTTCTCTAATTCATTGTAGTCTCCGATTCCCGGACCGGCTAAGTCTGCTTTCTTGTCTGACATTGGGTTGCTCCTAAAAATTATTTAAATAGAATTATTCAACACAAGATAAGAAACCCCCAGTAAAACTGGGGGCTAAATATCTTAAATATACTCGATGGTTGCCGGCGGCTTCGGCGTCAAATCATATAAACAGCGGCTGACATCTTTTATCTCGTTGACGATGCGCTCACAGATGCGGTTAAGCTTCTTCCAGGGAAGTTCAGTTGCAGTTGCATTTCTGGCATCGGTGCTTTCGACACAACGCACGACAATTATCTGGCCGAACTCGCGTTTATTGTTACGAATACCGGTCGCTCGGTCGTTAAGTAAGACAGCCAAATACTGAAATGCGCCGCTGTCGGCAAGCTCTTCCTCGACAATAGCGTTTGCTTTGCGAATGGTAGCCAATCGCTCGCGGGTAACTTCGCCGACAATTCGAGTCGCTAAAGCCGGGCCTGGAAATGGTATGCGGTGAGTAATCTCCTTGGGTAAGTCCAGGAATTTGCAGACCTCGCGGACGCCGTCTTTTCGCAAGGTTTTCAGCGGCTCAATGATTGAGTAACCATAAGTTTTTTCCGGATCGATGCCGATTTGAGCGAGAATATTGTGCTGGCGTTTGATACCGGCTACGGTTTCTTCAATATCTGTGAGGATTGTGCCATGAAACAAAAACTTCGCACCAGATTCTTTTAACAAACGTGCAAAAACCTTTGAATAAAATGTGTCCGTGACGGCCTGTCGTTTTTCTTCGGGGTCGATTAAGCCTGCCAGAGCGGAGAGAAATTCTTCCTGAGCATCGATTAATTCCACTTTAATTCCCAACGAGGCGAAAGTTTTCACAACCCGTTGTGGCTCGCCTTCGCGCATTAGCGCGCTATCAATAAAAACCACTTTTAGCTGGTTGCCCAGTGCACGGTGTCCAAGCACTGTGACCAGCGAGCTATCCACACCGCCGCTGAGAGCGGTAATTGCCTTTGCTTTGCCCACTGTCTTTCTAATATCAGCGATTTGCTCTTCGACTAATTTTTTGCAATCCATTGCATCCTCCCAGTAAAATACTTTAGATTTATATTGAAATATGTTTAACTTCGAGGGCAGAAATCTAACAGCTTCGATAAGACCTGTCAAGATTGGGATTTTGACTATTTAAGTAATTCTTCTCTCCTTTTCACTTTTTCCTTTTCTTTTTGCCGTTTCGTCGAATTCTGACTACAATATTCCACAAAAATCCTTGTACTTGTTGATATTATCACAGAAATATTAAGATCTATAATATCGCGACCGCCAAACTAAAAGAGAGGAGTTAAGAAATATGTCACACAAATGGATATTGAACACGATTATTATAAGTATAACGATGTGTGGTTGTGTCATCGCACAGGAGAATTCTTCAACCGGTTCCAAATATATCTTTTCTTATTTCAAAGGGAACGGTGAGGACGGTCTGCATTTGGCCTGGAGCGATGATGGCTTAAACTGGCACGTGCTTAACAACGACCGCTCGTTTCTGCAGCCCCAGGTCGGCGGAAAACTTATGCGAGACCCCTGTATCTGCAAAGGGCCGGATGGAATATTCCACATGGTCTGGACAAGTGGCTGGTGGGATAAAGGCATTGGCATTGCTCATTCACCTGACTTGATTAACTGGTCGGAGCAACAGTGGCTGGGCGTTATGATGCATGAGCCAAATGCCATGAACTGCTGGGCGCCTGAGATTTTTTATGACGAGACGCAGAAGCAGTACCTTATCTTCTGGGCAACAACTATCCCCGGTCGATTTCCCGAAACCGACAACACCGGCGACCGCGGTAAAGACGGCCCATGCAATCATCGCATTTATTGCGTTACCACAGCCGACTTTAAGACCTATTCGCAGGCGAAGTTGTTCTACGACGACGGTTTCAATGTTATTGATGCAACAATCGTCAAAGACGGTCAGCGGTATATAATATTCATCAAAGACGAGACACTTAGACCCGAACCAAAGAAAAACATCCGCATAGCATTCGCCGAAAAGGCAATGGGGCCATACAGCCATGCTACACCACCGTTTTCACCTGACTGGGTGGAAGGTCCTACTGCGATGAAAATCGTAGATTACTGGTATGTGTATTACGACGCTTACAGGCGGCACCGATATGAAGGTGCCCGCTCCAAGGACCTTAATGAATGGGAATCCATAACTGACAAGTTGTCCTTTCCAAAGGGAGCCAGACACGGAACTATCTTCACCGTGCCGGATGAAATTTTCACAGAGTTGAAAAATTTGAAACCTATGTCCGACAAACCTATACATTAGTCAGAACCTAAAGCTGCAAAGTCAAGTATGTAATACGAGAAAAATCGCCTAAACAATTCTACTTATTTTACTAAGAAGTCAGTTTTTGGAGGTTAAAACCGTGAGAGCGAAAAACCTGCTATCGATAATGTTAATGGCTAGTGTGTTCTCGGTAGGACTTGCAGAGCACTCATCAGCTCAGCAGCAGACTTTCAGCAGAAGAACGCCCGTTGTAGAAGTTTATGAAAAAACACATGATGCGGTTGTCAACATTTCCGGGGAACGGACAGTATCAACCTCTATCTGGCCCGAGTTTGACTTGCCCGGCATGTTCGATTTCTGGGGACCGAGAGTCCCAAGGCAGGTCAAGGTGCTCGGTTCAGGCTTTATCGTTCATGAAGACGGCTACATCATCACCAATGCGCACGTGATAGAGGGCGCTAAAAACATCAAAGTAATGTTAGGCGATAGCCACGAATTCCTCGCCACAGTAGTAAGCGCAGACCAAAGTAAAGACTTAGCTGTTCTGACAATAGAAACGCAAAGTAAGCTGCCCTTAATTCATCCGGGCAGAAGTAATGACTTGATGATAGGCGAAACAGTAATAGCCATCGGCAATCCTTACGGCTATTCAAACACCGTTACCAGCGGCGTAGTAAGCGCTGTTGGCCGGGATATTGAAGTATCGGAAGGATTCTGGCTGCGGGGACTAATTCAGACAGATGCTCCCATTAACCCCGGCAACAGCGGCGGGCCGCTCTTGAACGTAAACGGCGAGCTTATAGGAATCACTACCGCTATCAGACCCGATGCCCAAAACATTGGCTTTGCAATACCTGTAGATACCTTAGCCGACAACCTGGCCCAGATGCTAATGCCGGAAAAACTGCGTCGCGTTCAACTGGGTTTGATAATGGGCAGATTAAAAACAGTCGGCGAATTTACTGGCTTGGAAGTTGACTCCGTTGTAAAAGAAAGCCCGGCAGAAAAAAACGGCATGGCCGTGGGAGATTTAGTTCTGGAAATGGACGGACGAAAGCTAAACGGAGTTATTGACTTCTATGTAAAAATGATGCACAAGGAAATTGGAGAACCGATAGAAATCAGATATGTAAGACCAAAAACCCTACGGCCAGAAACTAAGACGGTTAAACTGACAATGGAGGCCAAGCCATTACCTGATGGCCGCCAGCTCGCGAAAGACTTCTTTCAAATGGACATTTCGGAGCTAACCGGACCTGTCGCACGAAAGTTCGGTTTTGACGGCGCTTATCCCGTACTAATTATAACTGATGCGGAACGAGATGGTACCGCAGCACAGGCAGGTCTTGTCGGCGGCGACCTCATTTTAGAGGTAAATAATACGGCGGTTCGTAATCTTAAAGAATTCTCGCTTGAAATGGAAAAAGTCAACGAAGGAGACATTGTAAAACTGAGAATAATGCGTATCAAAGTGAGTGCTTTGGGACAAGTACAGCGTATAGATACCGTGCAGCTAAAAGCACAGACCAAAAAACCAAGCAAGCTTCGATTTATGTAAAAATTATCAGCTTATAAATGACAACTTGCAGAAATGAAGACGGGCATTTCCGGATATGACGAATTCAGTTGCGCTTGTCTGATAAATGTCGAAAAATCTCGATTTTACTTTCCCACTTGTGTGAATCGATCACGGATGAATTACATCCTTGGCGGCGCCACGTTTGGCACCACCATTTCCACATTAATCTAAATAATTTCATTTCACCACCCTTATTAAACTATTCTCTAATGATACCAAATCGACGTTTTTAACTCAACTTAAAAGCCATATAACAAGGCCCTACAGTATATAGAGCCTGCATACACCCTCTCTTTATCGGTCTTTTTTAAAAAATTTTTGAGGGTATGCCCGAATTACAAAATCAGAGAAAGTAACAGAATAGCTGTTATTAAATATAGAGGTAAAAACACCGTATTTTAGCAGGGTGAACGAAAGAAAATCAAAAATGGCTTTTTGAGCATCTTTCCTTTCTGCCGGAAAACCCGAATTCTGAATGCAGATTTTCTCCTTATTATCCCCGGTGCGATTCGAACGCACAACCTTTGGCTCCGGAGGCCAACGCTCTATCCGATTGAGCTACGGGGACTAAATGAACATTTTTATAACGCCAAAACACTATGTAAGTCAAGAACCTAAAGATATAAAAGAATTGTCCCAAAGATTGTAGAAAAACTTTGGGACAATTATCCAATAACTTGGCATTTTATATCTTTGAGCCTTTTCTTCTCAGCTACCTCATAAAAACAGACACAAAGGGCGAAGTTTCTCCTCTTCGCAGGAAATGACCGGATGGACCTTCACCCAAGAACTCAGAGAACCATGATTCGTGCTCGATTTCCTCATTGAGAATTGCCTGCGCCAATGCGTAAGTACGGTGGTCTTTACCGGCGGTCATATTACATATCTTAGTGTATCCACGCACAGCACATCTTTCCGCGTTAACCAAGACCTTTAGCATCTCCTTAATGTTTGTGGGATCCTTTGGTAACGAAGCTGGAGGACAGGCAGACATGTCATGAAATACTTTCATATCCTCGGGCAATCCACCACCTAATTCATAGATACGTGGAACAAGAGCCTCAAAGTGATTCCTATCCTCAATCCGTGCTGTTTCAGCAATTTCTTTGATGCCCTCACCTTCTAAGCCGATCAGATTAACCCGAAGAATAGTGTAATAATAATAAGTGGTTAGTTCCGCAGCCGCGTTTGTTACCAGGAGCTTTAACAACTCATCTACGTTTATTCCTGACTTTTCCACCATTTCTCTTGCTACTTTAGCCATTTCTTAATCCTTTCATTAAAAGTTTCTAAAAACATTTCTTAAAACATAAAAATGCAATATATTCTTATATAAGAATATTTCTTATCAATTTTATAAAAAATTTTCATTTCTTCTTCAGGCATTTGTCACACAAACCCTCCAGAATAACTTTTATGTTAGATACACTGCACTTTTGTTTAATGCCACTCGGTACCGTCAATTTGTTGAAACTTTCTTCCTGAAAATCTACAATCTTATGACATTTCTTACACCTGAAATGGTGATGAGGTTCTATTTGGGAATCATATCTTTTTGCCTCTCCATATCCTTCCACAACACGAACCAACCCTATATCAGAAAAGGTTGATAGGGTTCTATATACAGTATCAATGGTTACATTCGGGAAGGAATGTTTTACACGTCTAAAAACATCCTCGATGAATGGATGATCTGATGAATCAGCTAATACCTCATAAATAACAACACGTTGTGGTGTAATCCTAATGTTGTATTTTCTGCATTTTTCTCTAAAAGAATTCAGCAATTCTCTTTTATCTTTATTTAACATCTTGATCCAAAAAAGGCATTAATATTAATATCTAATTATTATATAAGAATAATTCTTAATTGTTCAATAAATAAAATATTATTTTTTTTATATTTATTCATAAAAAACCTGCTGCCGTCTTGCCCTAATATTCCTGATTTTTTAGCCTTCATTCTAATTTTTATTATTTCACATCATTTAAGAAGTTATATTTTTTTATTGTGCAGGCACAAAATATGGGACAGTTAAGTTCCCAATCGAGTCAAGAACGGTACTGTGCGTTATGCTCAGAGAGATAAACTTCAAGCAAAAACAATTAAGCGAGTAAAAAATGAAACAGACCAGTCAACGTTTAGCGTAATTTAAGCAAGATTCTTAGCATTTTTTGTTGCTCTCGGTTGTTTCTGTCATTTTGCACGCATGAATTTGGCACGGATTTGTTATAATAAATATTGTATCGGGTATCTTAGGAAATAATAAAGGAGCGATCTTGCGTAGTTCAATTCGTATATGGTCTGTGCTATTTTTGTTCTTTCTAATGTGCTGGATACCGCCGGCTTTAGCCGACCAGACCGAATGGCTGCGACATGAGGTTAACTGGCGTATTACAGGAGGAAAAAGCACAAAAGCAATATACTATCCGAAAGCAAATCCTGTGCCTCTCAAAGACAGCCAAGCCGGCCGTGGCACCCTTCTTCAAAAGAAAATCGTCCTTAGACAGCCGGCATTTGAATCAGCGCTTTCACAAGACGGTTCAGCTCAGGTTGAAAGCTTTGGTTTAGCTGGCGAACTGGCTATCCCTGTACTTGCCTATGCCATTGACTCACCACCGATAGATGGCTTCGTTCCATGGATTGTCATCTCCGTAACCGATAAACGGCTTAACGAGCTTGAGCTTGACGCCGTGCCGGAAACGTCCATCGTGGGTCGTTATCCGCGCAGTGTTAATCCCCAGACGGATTATGTCATCGGCATCCTCGATACAGGCGCAAGTGCCCATGTGATGGCTTATGCAGCCGCTACTCAAGCGGGCATATTCAATGGCTTCCCGAATCTTTTGACTTCAAATACGAGCATCATTGCAGGCGTAATAGGGTCTGTTGATGCCTGGGTCAGTCAGCCGCTCGCTATTTTTGTCGATGGGCTCAGTGTTCTGGACCCCAACGGATTACTGCTGGATACATCCCGAATGCGCGGTCAGAGCAATTTATCAATAATCGTTGGCCAAGACCCCGGCAATATGCCAGACCTTACTACTGCCATCGGCACACCCTTAAGTGTGTTCTTTACAACGGTTATTAATAACGACCGAAAAGTAACTGTCATCCGTAACAACGAAGAATTCGCCAGTCCGGACATCCGTCTTTACGAGCATGAAGACCCGTGTATTCCGTCGTACTCCAACGTCGTGCCGCTTGAATTACGGCCGGGCGGAGCTATGAGTGTTCAATATTTCCCTACCCTTACAAGCTTCTTTGAATTTCCGCCGATGAGTCCATCCGTGATTATTG
>CAZVUF010000127.1:0-7971 GCA_964629355.1 uncultured Pirellulales bacterium
AATCCAAACGAGTCCTGTCTCCTCCTCTGAATCCTTCAATCTCAATATCCAATTGCTCACCTTCCAAGCTGGGGGTAAGGCCCATACACATAACCACTACCTCCGCTCGTTTGGCTACTTCGATGGCCTCTTTTTTTAAATCAGGATTAGGTTCAGCCCACACTAATTGCACCTGGGCGTCGGCATAAGATTCACTTGCCTCAACGACCAATTTGTATTTCTTTCCGGTTTCCAGCTCAATGGGCTTGGATTTCATCAGCCTGGGATCTCCAAATTCATCTCTGAAATGATACTTGGAGCTTGCTATTAGCTCATTGTTCAAATAAAGCCTGAATCTACAAGTGCTGATAACTCCCAGTTGATATGTCCCGGACTGAGCTGGTCTAAGCTCACCTGTCCATCTTACGCTGAAATTATCATCATCCATATCTTGCCGAGGGGCTTTGTCATACCAGTTGGCATCGAGATTCTTTTCGATAGAAGAAAATAAAGCTGTGCCGCTTAAATCTCTATTAGTGAAGTACTCGGTTTTTAATCCTCTTTCATTTTCTTCGGTGAATAAAACTTCGGGCGGGATAACAGTGAATACAGACATTCCCTCGGCTAATTCGCAGCCCTGTGCGTATAAGACTTCCGAGCCGGGGGACAACTTCTCTCTTATCCCCCTCAGAGGAGTTACCGGCTCTGAGGGGACGCCGTTGTAATTGCCCAGGAGCATAAGCCATTGGTCTGAATTTGGTCCAATGACAGCTATAGTCTTGATGTTCTTATCTAATGGCAATAAATTTTTCTCATTTTTCAATAGCACTATGGATTTGCGAGTAGCTTCCAAGGCTAAATCCCGGTGCTTTTTGCAATCCACGACACTATATGGGATTTGTGCGTATTTCACCATGACCGCAGGGTCAAACATACCCAATTTGAATCGAGCTGTAAAAAGTCTTTTCACAGCAACATCAATTTCCTGTTCGGTTATTAAATTTTGACTAATAGCCGTTTTTAAATGTCGGTAAACCTGCCCGCAATTCAAGTCACAACCCGATTTTACGGCTAATGCAGCGGCTTCTTCAGGAGTTGGAACAATTTTATGGTAAACGTAAAAATCCCATATAGCACCACAATCGGAAACAATATATCCGTCAAAGCCCCATTCATTCCTTAAGATATTGTTTAACAGTCGGTTGCTTCCGCAGCAGACTTCTCCATTATACCTGTTATAAGCACACATTACCGAATACGCCTTACCCTCTTTAATTCCCGTTTCAAATTGGGGAAGATAGGTTTCCCTGAAGTCCCTTTCATTTGCAACTGCGTTAAAAGAATGTCGCTCCGGCTCCGGCCCGCTGTGAACGGCAAAATGTTTGACGGTAGCGATGGTTTTAAAATATACCGGGTTGTCCCCCTGTAAGCCCTTTATAAATTGCACGGCCAATCTGCCTGTTAAAAATGGATCCTCTCCGTAGGTTTCCTGTCCTCTTCCCCACCGGGGGTCGCGAAATATATTAATGTTAGGCGACCAAAAAGTAAGGCCCTGGTAAATAAACCTTTTGCCTTTTCTTACAAAGTCATGATGCTTGGCACGGGCTTCATCCGAGATGGCCGTTGAAACCCTGAACATCAGGTCTTCATCCCAGGTGGCACCCAAGCCGATGGCTTGTGGAAACACGGTGGCTAATCCCGCACGAGCCACGCCATGGAGACATTCATTCCACCAGTCGTATTCCGGTATGCCTAACCGCTCGATGGCAGGGGCTTCGTTGACCATTTGTCCAATCTTTTCATCGAGTGTCATCCTGCTAACTAAATCATCAACACGCTGCTCGATGCTCAGTTCAGGATTTAGAAAAGGAAAATCTTTGGCTTCTTGTTCTGCAATACAGGTGTTTACAAAAAGTACAGCCATTAAGAGCAGTATTGATTTTGTAAAAACATTTTTGACACAGCAAAAGGTGAGCTTGTTCATAACATTTCTAAGTCCTTATATAATGATTTATTAAAATATTTTTGGAAGGTATTGATTTAACACATAGACAAACCAAGAGGAAGAAAGACATTAAATTTTGCTATTTTTTCCTCTCGCCATTGACTAATCTCCAAATGTTCAGAGGATTATCGTTCTTAAGCTCATCCGGCAATATGTCATCTGGAAAATCTTGATAACAAATGGGCCTGGTAAACCGGGTAATAGCTGCTGTGCCAACAGAGGTGGAACGACTGTCCATCGTGGCTGGAAATGGTCCGCCATGAACCATAGAATGACAAACTTCAACGCCGGTCGGAAAACCATTAATAATCAAACGTCCAGCCTTTCGTTCGAGAATGGTGATAAGGACGGCGTAGTTTTTAAGGTCTTCTTTTGTGGCGTGTAGCGTGGCAGTCAGATGTCCCTTCAGATTTTTGGCAATCTTAAGAAGCTCATCTTTGTTATTTGCCGTTATAATTAGTGTAGAAGGCCCGAATATTTCTTCTTCAAGCATTTCATTGGATAAAAAATTCTTGGCGCTGGTTTGCAACAGACAAGCTGTACTCTGGCAGCCTGAATCACCTGCCTTGCCCCGTGCTAAAATCCTGACACCTTCTTGGCTGATTACCTTATCAATCCCATTATTGTATGCCTGATGAATCCCTGATGTCAGCATGGTAGCCGCGGGGGTTTTATGAAAATTTTCTGCAGTGACTTTTAGAAATTGCGCAGCATCTTCGGATTCTTCCGAAACTACCAGTCCGGGATTCGTACAGAATTGCCCAACGCCTAATGTTACAGATGCCGTCAATCCTTTAGCAATTTCTGCCTTTCTTTCACGCAAGGCGCCCGGCAGGATGAAGATTGGATTGGTGCTACTCATTTCAGCGTATGCGGGTATTGGTTCGGGCCGTTGGACTGCGGCATCAAAAATTGCCTTTCCTCCCTTAAAGGAACCTGTGAATCCAACGGCTTTGATTAACGGATGTTTTACAATAACCATACCAACCATAGTTGATTGACCATGCAGCATTGAGAATGTTCCATCCGGCATGTTTGTTTTTTTAATGGCTTTTTCGATGGCGCTCGCGACCATCTCGCAAGTGCCCGGATGTGCCGGATGTGCCTTTACAACTACTGTACAACCCGCTGCCAGTGCTGATGCTGTATCTCCCCCCGCAGCAGAAAAAGCCAGTGGAAAATTACTCGATCCAAATATACCGACCGGGCCTAATGCCTTCTGCATACTTCTGATATCCTGCTTGGGCACAGGCTGCCTTTGAGGGTCAGCGGTGTCAATACGTGCATCTACCCATGACCCTTCCTTCAGGAGATGAGCGAACAGCTTCAGTTGATTTACTGTCCTGCCTCTCTCTCCGGTTATCCTTGCTTCGGGTAAAGCCGTTTCCCCGCAGCATCTTTGTATCAGGCTGCCACCAATTTCGAGGATCTCACTCGCTATTGTTTCAAGGAACAAAGCGCGCTCCTGTCCGCTCTTCTTACTATATTCGCGAAAAGCAATTTCAGCTTTAAGGACGGCATCCTCGATTTCATTTTGAGTGGCTTCATAAAATTTGGGTGACATTTTTGCGCTGTTTTTAGGATTTACAGCCTGAAAAGCGACTTTCCCTTTTCCTGAACGCTCGCTGCCGATAAAGTTTAATCCTGTGAGTTCCATATTTTATTCTACCGTATTTACAAGAGTGCCTATTGGATTAATGGTAATACGGATTTCATCGCCACTTTGTAGGTTAAAATCACTTGAGGGCACAATACCGGTTCCTGTCATCAGCAGGCTGCCATGAGGAAAGGAACACTCCCGATATAAATAGGATACCAATTCTTCCGGTTTTCTTTTTATTTGCTTTATATCCACATTTCCCTCAAAAACCTGTATGTTTTGCCTCCTTATTTCCAGATAAATCATAGTGTCACCAGGTAGTGGTTTTTCCGCCACATAAATACATGGTCCGATGGCTGCGCATCCATCATACGTTTTTGCCTGTGGAAGATAAAGCGGATTTTCACCTTCTATGCTTCTGGAGCTCATGTCATTACCGATAGTATAACCTACAATCTTGCCACTTGATGTAATCATCAGGGTAAGCTCCGGTTCAGGGACATTCCAGGTGGAATCTTTTCGTATTCTTACCTTTTTGCCCGAACCCACGATTCGGTGCGATGTGGCCTTAAAAAATAATTCCGGACGCTTTGCTTCATAGACATGGGCGTAAAAATCCCCGCCACCGGCTGTTTTAGATTCTTCCTGGCGACCCACTTTGCTTCGATAATACGTTACACCGCTTGCCCATAACTCTTGTGTTTGAACGGGCGCTTCTAAACTGGAATTTATAATACTTTGGCCGTTTTCAATCGGGTCATTTGATGTTGTTATCTGCTGTATCTTTCCAAGCAGATTATCATTATTGATAAATTCATCCCAGTTTTCATCTTCCAACAAATACAATGCTGATTCTCTTTCGAGGATAACGCCGTTTGTTACTTTGTATATTTTCATTTTATAGTGCCCTATGTAATGATTGAATAAAAAATAAAAAGGAACAACGCACCTGATGTACCCAGAATAAATGTACCCAGGCTATGCAATCTGTAGCCGGTTTTAACATCCATGCCGGACAATTGAGTAACCACCCAAAAGAAGCTGTCATTGGCATGTGAAAAAACAGCCGAGCCGGCCCCAATAGCAACGACAACCATAGCTTTCTCAATCTCGCTTGTAAAACCTAATGTCCCCATCATGGGCATCATAATGGATGCTGCCGTAATTAATGCTACCGTTGATGAGCCTTGAGCTGTTTTGATAGCCGCAGCCAATAGAAACGGCAGCCAGATACTTAAATTAATATCAGACAATGTGTCACCGAGCTGTTTAGCAATTCCTGAATTCTGTAAAACTTTCCCAAAAATGCCTCCGGCCCCGGTAATTAATATGATAGTGGATGCGTCCCTTAGGGCCTTTCCAACCCATCCGGACGTGGAAAGCATATCGCGGTTCAGCTTTTTGGGCAGGAAAAGTGCCAGGAACATCCCAATTAGAAGAGCTACAAAAGGTTCTCCTATGAATGATATGAACCTGGTCGCATTGCTGTTTTTAGAATCACCCAATGAGCTTGAAATTGACCTTAGCAGTATTAAAATAATAGGCACAAGAACAGGTAGAGAAGATTTGAATGCGCCCGGCGCATCTTTCAAACGGGCATTTATTTCTGAGTCCTTCATTTCCGGGTTCGGGTCTATATAGGTTTTGGAAGCATATTTTGTTGCAAAGAGCAATCCCGGAATCAGTGCCACCGCGCTTACGATTAATCCCAGGCCCAGCACTAATCCCAAGTCGGCATTGAGTATGCCTGCCGCTGCAATGGGACCTGGTGTGGGGGGAACAAGCGTGTGGGTGGCGGTAAGACCCAGAGCCAGCGCAATAGCAGAACCTGCCACCGAAATGCCTGCTTTTTTAGATAAACTTTTATTGATAGGAGAGAGAAGTATGAATCCGCTGTCGGCGAAAACCGGTATGGAAACAAAATAACCGATAATCCCCATAGCTGTTGGAACACGATTCCTGCCAATTATCTTGAGGACTTTTTCGGCCAAAGCATATGCACCTCCGGAATTTTCTAAAAAAGCTCCTATGATAACTCCCAGGACGATTATTAAACCAATCTTTCCCAAGGTGTCGCCAAAACCTTCATTAATTGATCGGACAATAACGTCCAGAGGCATACCCGTAAGCAGTCCATACATGAGGGCCACAAGAAGAAGCACAAGGAACGGATGTACCTTAAGTTTGGAGGTTAGGAAAATAATTAGAATGACACTTATGAAAAGATAGATGACTGCCATATTAATGACGATAAGTATCCACTTAATATAAACCAATTTTGCTAATTAGTGTAAATCCCTTTTAACTTCAGAACCGGATTTTCCCAATAATATATCCAGGTCTGCGCCTTTGTCAGCTTGTTGTACATGATCCAGGTAAATGCGCACATAACCTCGCTCCGCCAGCGGTTTCGGGGGTACCCAGGCCGCTCTGCGTTTTTTTAGCTCTTCGTCCGGAACATCAAGGTTTAGTGTGTGGTTGTCAACATTCAGCTCAATCATGTCACCGTCTTTGACAAGGGCCAGCGTGCCTCCGATGGCTGATTCGGGTGATATATGCAGCACCACAGTGCCATAAGCCGTACCGCTCATTCTCCCATCTGAAATCCGGACTATATCCTTTACTCCTTTAAGAATCAATTTTTCCGGCAGGTCAACATTTCCCACTTCAGGCATCCCGGGGTATCCTTTTGGGCCAACCCCTTTAAGCACGATTACACATGATTCGTCAATATCCAGGTCAGGGTCATCAATTCGCTCATGATAATCTTCTATGGTTTCAAACACCACAGCCCTGCCTCTGTGTTTCATTAATTCAGGCGTGGCTGCCGATGGCTTGATCACGGCCCCATTTTCACATAAATTACCTTTGAGTACTGCAATGCCGGCTTTTTGTTTTAATGGTTTATCAATAGTGGTAATCACATCACGGTTATAACATATAGCATCGGCATTATTTTCCCGGAGAGTTTTCCCATTGACGGAGATAACCTCCTGATGAAGGTAACCTTCCAACTCCTTGAGCACAACAGGCAAACCACCTGCATAAAAGAAATCTTCCATCAGGTATGTCCCTGAAGGCATCAGGTTTACCAATAAGGGGATATCACTGCCAATTTTATCAAAGTCTTCAAGGTCTACCTCTACTCCAATTCTGCTGGCAATTGCAAGCAGGTGGACCACCAGGTTTGTTGAGCCCCCGACCGCTGCATTTACTATGATGACATTCTCAAAGGCCTCTCTGGTAAGTATTTTGGACAATGTGAGGTCTTCTTTAACCATATCAACAATTCGACGTCCCGACAAATGAGCCATTACCTTTTTCCTTGAGTCCGCCGCGGGAATAGCAGACATTCCCGGTAATGTAAGGCCTAAAGTTTCCGACATTATGGCCATTGTAGAGGCGGTTCCCATGGTATTGCAATGCCCAATACTTCTGGCAGCGCATATCTCGGCTTCCAGCATGTCTTCTTCGGTGAAATGACCCTTTATTTGTCTTTCCTTAATCATCCAGTTGAAAGAGCCCGAGCCAATCAATTCCCCTTTATACCTGCCATTGAGCATCGGCCCGCCAGTTACTATGATGGTAGGTAGATCGACACTACAGGCACCCATTAATGTCGATGCTGCCGTTTTATCACAGCCGGTTAAAAGAACGACTCCATCCAGCGGGTTTGCCCTTATGGATTCTTCCACGTCCATGCTGGCCAGGTTACGAAATAACATAGATGTAGGACGCATAAGGGTCTCACCTAACGATGTTACGGGAAATTCGAGGGGAAAACCGCCTGCTTCGGCTACCCCTCTTTTTACAATTTCAGCTAAATCCCTGAAATGCCCATTGCAGGGTGTTAGCTCAGACCATGTATTGCATATACCAATAACCGGCCGCCCTCGAAAATAATCATCAGGATAACCCTGATTTCTTAACCATGAGCGGTGTACAAAGCCCATTTTATCTGAACCGCCAAACCATTCTTGACTTCTAAGCATTTATTCTTCCTTCACCTTAAATAACAATTGGTGGATAATTTTAATAAAATGTAATGATTTGTGCCAGGAATCATTGTTTATTTCCATTCAACAAATCATTTACTGCATTTACAACAAATATATAACTGGCGCCGAGGCTGATAACATATTCATTTTCCCCCCACAAAAAGGGCCAGTCTTCTTTGTTTTCAGGGAAATCTGGTTTTAAGATAAGAACTCCCGGCACGATACCGCCAGCTATAAATGAATAGTCGGCCCGATTGTTTCCGTACGCTACCATTTTCGATTCGGTTCCAACACCGGATACGAATGAAATATTGGAGCCGGGATGGCAACCGTAAATATAATTCAATCCTTTGTATATATATTCGGGGTCAATAATTTCCGGGAAAGCT
>CAZVUF010000128.1:0-7847 GCA_964629355.1 uncultured Pirellulales bacterium
TTGGCAAATACACTATCAGAGAAATGAAAGAGTATCTGGCAGAACATCAGATACCCGTGAATATTTAAACGGCATTATTTTATAGCCCTTTTATCTTTATACTTGCCGGTTCTTGCGCGGCAAGAAGCAGCTTTCAAACATTTCTCAAAAGTCGCTGTGTAATTTAGCCGATAGGAGGGGGGTGTAATTTCCATCGTATTGTTCCCGGAAAAAAATATAGCTATGTTTGGCATATTAAAAAAAAGCAAATTGGCTTGGAAACCCCAACTATTTACTATTCGCTGGTACCCAAGTAATCGAAGCTGCCTGAGTATAGGTAGTCGAAAACCCAGACCTCAACAAATGCCGCCCTTGATGGTCCGCAAACCTGAATGGCGTCGATGACGTCCTCTATTCCCATCGTTTTTTGTCCGATTTTAATCATAGAATTGTTAGTACTGATTGTGTATCCGCTATCGGCCAAGCGATTCCTTATAGTTGCGACTCGACCGAACTCGCTAAAGTCCGAAGTCGTCTCTGTCTTGGTCCATTGATAGTGGAGAATAAGTGCTTATATTTTCTATAGTTTGTATTTTGGCCTGTTCTGAGTGTTATAGGATAGAAAAGAAATTAGAAAGAAAATTATACGGAATGATTCTATCCTCTTTATATAATATCTGAAAGTCAGTAGAAAAGGCATAAAGTGGTGGTGATTAAAAACGCATTTACCGCGGGAATTTGTTCAAGTTTGCAAAAGAATCAATTGTCGTTTTTGATATCAGATCCAAAAATTTTCACTGTATTCTTACCTGCTTGCTTGGCTGTATATAGGGCCAAATCGGAACGGCTGGTAATATCTTCAGGATTGCTGTCAGCGTCGTATTGACCAAGACCTACACTAATAGAAAGTGATACTTGCTCTTTCTTCCATATGATAGGAGAGCCTGCAACCGCATTTACCATACGTTCTGCAACAACAGAGGCATCACTGAGCGAAGTGTTAGGTAAAATGATCGCGAACTCGTCGCCACCATACCGTGCTGCTATGTCGATTTGTCGGATACTTTCCTTTATCCTTTTGCTGATTTCTATTATTGCCTTGTCACCGGTACGGTGGCCGTAAGTGTCATTTATCTTCTTAAGGTCATCGATATCAACCATAATCAATGAGAGCTGCCCACCGTACCGACGTGAACGCCATAATTCCTTTTCTAAAATTTCATAAAAAGTTTTATGGTTTATAAGTCCGGTTAGACCATCCGTTGAGGCCTGGCGTTGTATCTTCTCAAACAACTTTATGTTGCCGATTGAGGCACCGATTAACTGACCAAACAGTTCTATCAATGCAATGTCCTCGCTATCAAAGCTATCTTCGTGCCCCTTATCAGCCAGATTGAGCACTCCGACAGCTCTGTCCTGGCAAATAAGAGGAACAATAGCGCAGTTACTGGTTGTGTAATTTTTAAAAAAAGACCGTTGTGATTTTCTGATTATAGGCTTTTTATGGGTATCTATGTCTCTTACTAATATCAACTCTTCACTTCTTACAGCCATGGTCATAAGGGATGGCGGATTTTGATTCAAAGAGACTATTTTGTTTATAGGAAACGGGTGATTGTGTTTGAGCAGATGTAAAATACTGTTTGTTTCATCAAGTATATATAGTGAAGCAAATTTAACGCCAACCAAATTAGGGATGGTTTTTATACAAACATCGGCTATTCGATCAATATCGAGGCAATTTATCTGACGAGCCAGTGGAGTTATATGGTGGATAAGAGAAACACCGCTGTCAGGGTCATTTGTGGTCTCTTGTGAAATTTTATCATCTCGTATCATACATTAAGCAATTAGACATTACTTTATTAATGCTGGTTTAACGACAGTATAATTATTACTTGAATATTATCGGATGTTAGAGAACAAGCATTTCGTAAAAAGCACAACCTCAAGAACAAACTATAACCAAGCCAATACAGGAAAACCTGATTAATCTTAGCTCGGCAGAACATATTGGTCAGTTTAGAAGAAAATGCAAATACACATTGGTTTAGGAGCGAATGAAATTTTTTAAAACAACAAGAAAAAGCATAAATTTCTGAAAAAAATTCAAAAAAGAGTTGACATCTGATAAAGTGCCTTTTACATTTTGCAAAATATAAAATATAAATTGAGGCTAAACAGTAAAAATCGTCATCCAGGATGTGTAAATGAGCCTATCATTCTTCGTTTATCATGAAAACATCGTTCGATTGTCGAGAGTTTTTCTATTTAAAATTACCCCACGGTTCATAAACATTTTTCAATGAAAGTACTTCTGCTGATTTTAAAAACACAAGAGTATTTGAAGAAACTTAATACGCTGTAGTTACTAAGTGGAAAACTTTTTGAAGTAGGAGCCGCCTGTGAAAGTTCATCAACCTGGCTTGAAAATATTGTCAATCCATCAAAAGAATCGCATTGCAGATAAATATCGGACTCTTGTATAGAGTCTTTGAGGATAATTGTGAGTAAGCAGGTGAACTTCAGGTACGAGTAGACTTAATCGAAAGGTAAAAACCATATTTTTAGTACCGTAAAATTTTGGTTTTTACCTTAGTTTGGAAATTCAAGGAAGAATCGAAAGGACCAAGGATGGGAGACATAACTTTGTTATTCAGTGGTGTTCCTTCCTGCCTTTTGTTGTGTTTAAAACCTTTTAATCCCCCAAAGCCCATAATGTGGAGTTGTGAATGAAATAACATAGCTTCATTAACTGATAAAAGTACAACGGATTTGTTAAGGATTATATATGAATCTGCTGACGTTAGTAACCGAAGATATAACTGAGTTGCTGGTTAAAATAATCGAATTCACGTATATTCGTCAGAAAATCCTCATCCAAAACATAACAAACTGCCACAGTCCCGGATTTATCCCAAAGGATTTGGAAGTAGATGAGTTCTGCGGTCTTTTGAACGATGCAATCGATGGGCATATCCAAAACAAACGGCTCATACTTCGTGACACCGAGAATATTAAGTTTCACATTAACAATGGCTTGCAGATCAAATCAGTGACTGATGAATATGCAAGACAACTGTTTGAGGAAAATCAAGATGAGTATCTTGAGTTGCAAACAAACAGACTCTTTGACAACTCACTCAACCAGAGGATAGCAGCAGAGCTGCTAAGGCAAAAACAAGGAGCCACCACAATTGGTTATAGGACTATAGTTTATCACGAGGATGCGAGTAGCGACAAAGGTCCTTGTAGTAATTAGTGGGGCAGGGCGAAGGTCGGCGGGGATGTATTTAGCGGTAATACTAAAGGATGGAGAAGCTGTTGGTTTAATCATGAAGAATTTTCTCGGAAAGTTGTTCATTTGTTTCTTCTAAAGTTTTCGGCCAAAAGGCCGATAAGGAATTTGGATGAATGTAGTTTACAGAAACATGGCAAATAAACGTGCTGGTCCGCAATTGGCGGATAGGACATAAAGCCGGCTCTTTAAAAGATTGTGTAGATTCGTAGAACCTGAACCCCTGCTGTGCGGGTGTCTTTTTCAGGGAGGGATTTTGTGAAAACTGACCAGCAACTCAACATTGACCAAGTGTGGGAGCAGTTCCATAATACCCGCGATGAATATCACCGTAATTTATTAATGGAGTATTACAGGGATTTGGTAAAATACTGTGCTGAGCGGTTACACAATAAATTGCCCGATAAGGTTGAATTGGACGACCTCATCAGCGCGGGTATTTTTGGGTTGATGGATGCGATCAATGCTTTCGATCCCTCCAGAGGTGTAAAGTTTGAGACTTATTGTGCACCTCGTATAAAAGGTTCGATTCTCGATGAGTTGCGGAGTATGGATTGGGTGCCGCGATTAGTCCGTGCACGCGCTCATCAGCTGGCAAAGGTTACGCATTCACTTGAAATGTATCTTGGACGCAAGCCCGTCGAGGAAGAAATCGCTGAAGAGCTGAACATAGACATCGAAGAGTTTATCAGGCTTCAGCGAGATGCAAATGCGGTGAGCCTTGTGTCATTGAACAATAAGTACAATGATGGCGATGGCGAAAAAGATATTTGCGAAATTGATGTAATCAAAGATAAAAAAAGTGAGGATCCTCTGCTTGAGGCTCAAAAGCGGGATCTTAAGAACTTGCTTACAAAGGGACTCACACGAGCTGAACGGCTTATCATTGTTTTGTATTATTACGAAGAGATGACGATGAAAGAGATAGGTGCTACATTGGATTTGTCCGAGTCCCGTGTTTCCCAAATGCACTCTTCTATTGTAGAACGTCTAAAGGCCCAAATGTTCAGCCGGAAGAAGGAGTTTTCGATCGGCTGATTCAATAGTATGCATATTAAACGCACTGAATTTCTGTGGTTAGTATCAGATATTATTTCGAGCTTGTTGATAAGCAGGATCTATTTTGATACTTGAGCTGGCTTTTGTGGTTTATCGGCTGTTAAACCTGCCTTATTGCGTTTGGAATTTTCTTCGGAACTCTTAGATAGTTGTGGTTCGGTAACTTTTCGATAGCCCAGCGCTTTTATGACCTCAAGCACCTCAGTCCAGGTCGGAAATGGTTTTGCATTTTTGTTTTTGTATTCCTGAATAGCCATCAAGAACTCAAATTGCTCATCGGACATTTGTCCTTCTTCAGCAGATTTCCGCTCATCGGTCAGTCGTCTGCCGGGGCCTCGATGGAGGTCAAGACCTAACCGCCTATCAACAACACTTTGCCTGCGGTCTCCGCCACTACGGCGATCACTAAAATTTTCTTTAAGCATATGTAGTTGGTCCGTAAAATAAGTTTCTAAGCTTGTGACTTATTACTAATACAAATACTAAGTTACGCTGCTTTTTACCCTATGATCCGCTAAGAGTCAAAATTCGTCCTCGAAGAAGCTGTTGTCCAAATCGGCTTCGATATTGCTTTCGTCTTCAAGTGCAAAATCATAGAAGTCATCATAGGCGTCTTGTGATTCGATTACCACGTGTGCTTCGTCAAGGCAATCCTCAGGGACCATTATAGCAACGCTTCTCGTTGCCAATGACGGATCGACCTGCTCTCTAATGATAGCAGGAATGTCATTTACTCTCAGCAGAGTTTCATATTCTCTGGCCTGTTCCATGTCCTCAACGAAAGTGACAACCACAAAGTCTTTCAATTTAGCCTGCGATTTTTGATTTTTTTTGGAACGTTTAGCCATTTTATCTCCTCACAAAAAATCAATCTATTAAGTTATCTCAAGATTGACTATAAATAACCACTCGTTTATGTATTTTCGTCAAAATAGCCCACCTAAATTATATTAAATTATTAAAAAATAATGCCTTTTGGGAGAGAGCCTAATTGGCCGGTCGTACCTTTGTTTTTTTGAATATAAGACCACCAAGAAAAAAAATTTATCATTTTAGCGTTTTTTTTGTTGCAAATTCCGTTTGTTATCCTTAATTAAGTAATTTTGATAGTCTGCCGGATTTAAAAGGGTCTTTACCGGCTAATTGGGATATTACTTTTAACAAGGAGGTTTTTCATATGGCCAAAAAGAGAGAGTCTTTGATAGTTACAAGCAAAATTAAGGCCTACATCAGGAGCAAGAAAATGATGACTGCTTCTGAATCTGTTGAAGCCATAAATAATGCCGTTTATTGTATTCTTGATGGTGCCATTACCAGAGCCAAGGCTAACCGTCGCAGTACAGTCAGAGCACAGGATCTGTAGGCAGACTATTGGCTATCTTTTGGGTTCATATCCTACGTAAGTGGCAACGTTAAGTGAAGGAAGCCATTCCCACTTTTAAACCATGGAACGGTTTACCTTAAGTTTGTTGCTCTAATTTATTTGATTGCGGAATATTTTGATTGCTAATTGTCGTTAGTTATCAGGTGTCTGTAGTCAAGGTGATGAACATTAGGTTATTTACTGCGTATTAATTAAATATTAATTAGCGGATATGGAATTCAATACTTTTATCTGTGAGGAATCGCCCTATAAATTATAATTTTGGGTTTCAAAATTTATATTTTTAGAAAATTTGTTGATATTAGTTTGGCAAAAAATCCAATTTGTATAGTAGACAACTTAGATAAAGAGGGTTTTTTTTGTCACTTGGTTGTTAATGTTAATATAATAAATCGTCGATAACGGCGTGAACAGCAATAGAGAAAGTAAGCATATCGTCGCGGAACTGTTGAGATAAGTGCTTACTGAGTTTGAAAATGTATTAAGAACGGCTGGTGATAAGCTCTTTTAGAATGGAAGATAACTGGAATAAACTGCGGTGGGGAAACTTAAGAGTTTTCATGTTGGGCTGGGAGTTTCCTCCATTTATCAGCGGAGGTCTTGGAACGGCCTGTTACGGACTTACCAAGGCGATGGATCAGCTTGGCATAAAAGTAACTTTTGTTTTGCCAAGGATGGTCGAGAGCCAATATACAACACACGTAAAACTGCTAACACCGGGTTCCCAGAAAGCCATTTCAACTAAAAGTCATGAGCTAAAAAATGTAAAGTTTTACGCTATTGACTCACTGCTGCAGCCTTATTCCAATCCCGATTTTTACCGGCAGCAAATTGAGGAAATTTTGCGTCAGAAACAAGGAAAACGTGGCAACATCACCATGGCTGGTAAATTTATCAGCGGAACCGATTACAGCGGTAATATGTATGCTGAGGTCCACCGTTATGCCGCGATTGCTATGCAATTAGCTAAAGATGAGCAGTTTGACATCATCCATGCACACGACTGGATGACCTTTCCTGCAGGAGTTGCAATGGCGGTGATTAGTGGAAAACCGCTTATTGTACATGTGCATTCGACAGAATTCGACCGTAGCGGTGAGCATGTCAACCAGATGATTTATGATATTGAACGAATGGGGATGGAGCAGGCAAATAAAGTCTTAGCTGTCAGTTATTTCACTCGTAATATTATCGTCAATCGATATGGAATAAATAGCGACAAAGTTGAAGTGGTGTATAACGGCGTGGAACAAAACCACAGGGCTGCTTTGGTCAATACCCGCATAGATAAAAACGAGAAAGTCGTTTTGTTTCTGGGCCGAATTACTATGCAGAAAGGTCCTGAGTATTTCCTGGCAGCGGCCAAAAAGGTCCTCAGTGTCATGGATAACGTCAAGTTTGTTATGGCCGGCTCCGGGGACCTGATGCACCGGGCAATTGAGATAGCAGCAGAGCTTGGCATCGGGCATAAAGTGCTCTTCACGGGTTTTTTGAGAGGTGATGACGTTAAAAAGATATATGAAATAGCTGACCTATATGTCATGCCCTCCGTATCAGAGCCATTTGGTATAGCTCCTCTGGAGGCTCTGGGTTATGATGTTCCCGTAATAATAAGCAAACAAAGCGGTGTGTCGGAAGTTCTAAGGCATGCTCTGAAAGTTGACTTTTGGGATGTGAACGAGATTGCGAACAAGATTATAGCGGTTCTGAAATATCCACCTTTGGGAATTACCTTGCGAAGTCATGGTAATTTCGAGGTGCGCAAACTTCGATGGGAAGATGCAGCGCTTAAATGCGCGAGAATCTACGACGAGATGCTGGTTACAGTTTGATTGAGAACATCAAGCGTAGAATGGTGGAGATCTGAATTTAAAATTTTTGAGTATGTAGTATGCCATCAGTATGTTTTTATTTTCAAGTACATCAGCCACTACGACTTCGGCATTATACGGCGTTTGACAACAACGAACAATATTTTGACGATTATAAGAACGCTTCCATCTGCAGGAAGGTGGCAAATAAGTGTTACCTGCCGGCTAATCGTTTGCTCCTGGAAATAATACGCAGACACCAGGGCAGATTTAAGGTTGCATACAGCCTGACAGGAGTATTGCTTGAGCAATTACA
>CAZVUF010000129.1:0-7812 GCA_964629355.1 uncultured Pirellulales bacterium
CGGATAAGAAGGCGTTGGATATAGGCAGTCCGCCGCCATTGAGCCGTCAGAAGATTATTGAATCCCTGGCTTTAGGGATCAGATCAATAGATGGAGTATTAACCTGTGGCAAAGGACAGCGAGTAGGCATTTTCTCCGGCAGCGGTGTGGGCAAGAGCGTGCTTCTCGGCGATATTGCCAATTCGAGCGAAGCTACTGTTAATGTTGTTGCGTTAATAGGTGAGCGAGGTCGGGAGGTTCGAGAATTTCTCGAAGAGGACCTTGGTCCGGAAGGATTAGCTCGAAGCGTTATTGTAGTAGCTACATCGGACTGCCCGCCGATTCAGCGGGTAAAGGCGGCGTTCGTAGCTGTTACTATTGCAGAATACTTCAGGGATAATGGAGAAAAGACTTTGTTTATGATGGATTCACTTACTCGTTTTGCTCAGGCCCAGCGTGAGATAGGTCTTGCTGCGGGTGAGCCGCCAGCCGCGAAAGGATATTGTCCGAGTGTTTTTTCGCTAATGCCGAGGCTTATTGAACGTTTGGGCTGCTCCGAAAATGGCAGTATTACAGGTATTCTAACGGTTCTGGTTGAGAATGATGATTTGGCTGACCCTGTGGCCGATAGTGCCAGGAGCTTATTGGATGGGCACATAGTGTTGTCAAGAAAATTGGCCGAGAGAGGACATTACCCTGCGGTGGACATCCTACAGAGTGTAAGCAGATTGATGCCTAAAGTCACCAGCAAAGAACATCTGGCTGCTGCTGTGAAGCTCAAAGAAATATATGCTACTTATACCGACGCTGAAGATTTGATAAACATTGGTGCATTTTCACCAGGTAGTAATAGACGCATCGATGGCGCAATCAGTTTGATTGGCAGGATAAATGATTTTCTTGTTCAGCCTATTCGTCAGAGAACAAGATTCGAGAAGACCGTTAAGCAACTGATTTCTATTACCCACACGTGGGATAATCTGTTGACCGGCGGTGGAGTTGCTGTTTTGGGTAAAAACCATGCGTAAAACGGGATGCTGAATGAAATATTTAGACCACAGTTTGTAACAGAGTTCGGGCTATTAAATGAAACGATTTGTTTGGCGCCTGCAGCAGGTTCTTGACATCAAGGCAAAAGAGGAACAGGTAAAGAAAATAGAATTGTTCCAGCTAACTGAAAAGGTGGCGCGGAAACGAGGTGAACTGCTAATACGTCAGAAAATACTCAAGGACGTGATATTGAGTATAGCTGTAAAAGAACCTCTGACGCGGTTAAATGAACAGCAACTTTTTTTGAAATACTCTGCGGCAAGCGATGAGCAAATTAAGAAGCTGCAAAATGAAATACGCGGACTTGAATCGCAGCAGAAAGATAAAATAGCTGAAGTTGTGAAAATCAGGCGGTTCAAAGAAGGCCTGGAAAGGTTGCGAGCCGAAGCTCAAAAACGATTTATGAAAGAACAAGAAAAAATCGAACAGAAGGAATTAGACGAAGGAGCCACAATTCGGTTCGCCCGTCACTCGTTGCCAGTGACCCTCTTTCATAAACCGAGCAACGAGGCACGAGCGATGATATTAGGAGAACAGCAGTGAACAAGAAAATGATAATCATAATAGCAATAGTGGGTCTTGTAAGCTTTGCTGGTACGTTTGCACTTGCATGGCTTAACAAACCAGCTTCTATAAGTCAAACTACCGCCAGCGTAATAAGCCAGTCAGCCTCACTTGAGCAGAATGAGGATAGAAGCGAATTGAAGTTGCCACAGATAGAGACCGCTGCACCGGCCGTTATTGACACCAGCGGTCGTACGATGGAAAGGAACATGACGGATAAAAAGGTCAAGGATCTTGTTTATGAGCTACAGCAGAAGATGCAGGAGTATAACAATAAACTGCAAGGTTTCCAGAAGCAGGAAAGTAGATTGCAGATAACTCAGGATACGGTGAAGAAAGACATCGAAAACCTCAACAATCTGCGAATAGAACTTGCTTCAGTTGTTGTCGGTTTAAAAGAGCAACGAGATAAACTTCTCAAAAGCAGGGTTGAAATCGCCGAGGCAGAAAGGGTCAATCTGGCTAAGATAGCAGCTACATACGATAAGATGGAAGCCACCAGTGCTGGCAAAATATTAACCAACATGTGTAAAAGCCAGCCTCAAAATGTAGAGCCTGGAGGTAATAGTAGCAATATGAATGACGCGGTGAAGATTCTGTACTATATGAATGAAAGGACCAAGGCCAAGTTATTGGCTGAGATAGTCATTTCTGAACCCGAGTTGGCAGCGGTTCTTTGTGGGAAATTAAAACAAGTAGTGGAAGCAAGGTAGCTAATGGATATCGCAACGATAGTAGGGGTTTTGTTGGGTTTTATTGTTATCACCGGTGCCATTGTCGCAGGCGGCGGTTGGCAAATATTCATACATCTTCCTTCTATGGCCATCACCATCGGCGGGATGCTGTGCGCGACACTTATACATTTTTCCCTGCCACAGCTTCTGGGAATATTCTCAGTGATCAAAAAAACGATTTTGACCAAGATACCCTCACAGACGGAATTGATTCAAAGGATGATCAACTACGCGACTATCAACAGACGAGATGGAGCATTGGCTTTGGAGCCGGAGATACGAAACACAAATGACCATTTCTTGGGTAAAGGCTTGCAGATGCTCGTGGACGGACAAGAGCCTGATGGGATTCGAGAACTAATGTCTATGGAGATTCAACACCTTCAGGAAAGACACGCTGGAGGCAAAAAAATCCTTGAGTTTATGGGCTCGTCTGCTCCTGCTTTTGGGATGATAGGTACACTCATCGGTTTGGTTCAGATGCTGCGAAACCTGGATTCACCTGATGCTATTGGCAGTGGAATGGCAGTAGCTTTAATTACTACTTTTTACGGAGCGTTAGTAGCGAATCTGATCTTCTTGCCGCTGGCAGGTAAATTGGGTATTTATTCCAAAGCGGAAAGCACAAACATGGAAATGATTATCGAGGGTATTTGTGCCATTGCCCGTGGTGAGAATCCGACCAGCGTTCGCGAAAAATTGCAGGCATTTGTTTCTCGGCGTAGACGGGTAGAAGTAAAGGCCACTGTATAATGTCGCCTGTCAGAAAAAAGACGGAATCCGATGAATCGCCGGGTGCGCCGGAATGGATGGTGACTTTCAGCGATTGTATGACTTTGCTATTGACATTCTTCGTGCTCCTATTGAGCTTTTCATCTTTTGATGACAAAATCTTCAGAAAAATGGAGAGAGCTTTAGCAGAAGGACTACCTTCAGTCGGCATCTCAATCACCAGAGACCGTGAGACATTTGTGTCTATAAAGCCGATCAAGTATGAAGAGGAGCTTGATAAAGGAAGTGAAAAATCTACTCTGGATGGTCAGATAGAAGCCAATCCGAAAGAAGTTGTTGATTTGTTGGAATTACAGAATCGCAAAGTATTTCTTATTCAGTCTGATAAAATCTTTTGGGGCAGAGGAGCAGAAATTTCACTCACGGGTCGCCAGATTCTTTCTGATTTAGCAGAATTTTTAAAGACAATGCCAAACAGGGTAGTCATAAGCGAAAATGGTCCAGCCCCCCACGAGGGAGACAAAACCAGCCTAAGTATGGGACTTGAACGGTCGTGGGCCGCGATGGAATATCTGACAGCAAAACAGGGCTTGGATAAAATGCAATTCAGCATCTCGGCTGCGAGTATGGTGCCCGCCCGTCGGTCATTAACGAGTGATGCTGGAGTGATGCCTGAAAGAATGCTTGAGATTGTTTTATTGGAACGGAGCGTTTATCATTGACCGATAAGAACCAAAAAGTTGAAGACGAAGGCTACAAGGTTCCGGCATATATTGTCACATTTTCAGATATGACAACGTTATTGCTGACATTTTTCGTACTGCTTATTTCTCTGGCTAGCATGCAGGACCCCGAACTTTTTGATCGTGGGCGGGACTCTTTCTGGGAATCGGTCAAATATTGCGGGCTGGGAATGCTGTTCGGCAAAAAAGTTACGCTTAGCTTCGACGATATCCAGACGAGGTATTTAATAGAAGACCCCAACAACAAATCGGAAAGCAGAGGTATAGACGAGCAAAGAGAAAAAATTCGACGGATTCTCGTTAGGTTAAGCCGGTCTATGATAGCTATGCCTTCTCAGATAGTCGCAGAAAGAGTTAATTTTTCGGTAACGAACATTCGGTTTCCACAGGGCGAGGCAACTTTAGATAAATCAGCAAAGAAATTTCTAACGGATTTTTGTTTAGCTTTACGTGCTTCGACGGCAAGCTTAGCCGAATCACAAAAAGCTTATTCTAAAACTGGTATGGCCTCAAATGAAGTGCGTACAATCTATGTGCTTGGCTTAGGGGATAATACTTTGGATAGCTTGACCGAATCGCACATAGTAGAAAAAGAGCAGTGGGTACTCTCCGCTAAGAGAGCTAAAGCTGTTGCAGATTTTTTGGAAACTGTCTTATCCCCCAATGATGGATGGAATATTTATTCCTGGGGGGCCGGTCACGGTGGTCAATGGATAGGAAAAGACAGTCCGATTTCCAGACAGTCACACATACATATCGCAGTCCTGCAAGGCAAATAATTACCAGACGGTAATTAATGGGTGTTAAGTAATGACCGGATTAATTAATCAGATTGATTGTCAATTTTTTGGACAATCTGTTCGATTCTTCTGCTAATTAGCCGAAGCAGACCGCTGTTGGCAGTGTGCTAATGCCCATTTTTGTGTTTCGGCACAATATTTGCACATTAAATCTGGGATAAAATGATTGGTCGATTCCTCGTTTAATAACATGTAATTTAATGGGTATAGTAACGTGATTAAATATCGGAAAAAAATTGTTGTATTTCTCGCGGTATTTATGTTGGTTATTCCGCTGGGTCGGATTGTACTGTCGATTCAGCCGTCTTCTAAGCTATCTCAAGATTCTCAGGGCAGGCAGGGGGAGCAGGGTAGTTTGAAATCCAAAGGCGATTTTTTATTTGCAGATGATCCGAATTTTTCAACAGATTCGAATAAAAGCACTTCTGAATTGTTCGGGGGTAGCCAAGAATTGTTTTTTAAGATGGTGCTTTCAGTTCTACTGGTTATTGCTCTGGGCGTTGTAGCGATTTACGTTTCCAGAAAGGTTTTGCCGAGATTTACTAACCTGCCCGGTAAGCAAATTCACATTTTGGAAACGCACTACCTCGGGCCTAAAAAAGCGGTTCATCTAATCGAAATAGATAGTCAAAAACTTCTTATAGGTAGCACGAGTGAAAAAATCACATTGTTAGCTGAACTGACCTGTGCTTTAACAGAACATCCAGTGCAGAAAGGTTTCGGCACGGTTGAATCCCCAATGGATAATACTGTGAGGGTATAAGTGGTAATATCGGAAGTCAGAAGACAGAAGTCGGAAGACAGAGGACAGAAGGTGGAAGATAGAAGTCGAAAGACGGCAGTCAAAAGACACCTATCAATCCTCTGTTCTCTGCCTTCTGTTTTCTGGTTTCTTTTTATGGTCTTTGTGGTTTTGACGCTGAGCTGTTTATCTTTTGGAAAGGCCATCTCTCGTCCTACGTCGTCTGTTGTTCGTCCTCCACTTTTTGACGAATCACAAGGAACGAAAGACGAAGCACGAAACATTCCGAGCATTAGCGATTTGATGACAGTCGTAGATAAGGCTACCTCTAATGGTTCAAAGAGTGGAGATTGGTCAACACCGGTAAAGCTTGTAATTATATTCACCGGCTTGGCGATTTTACCAAGTCTTTTAGTAATGATGACATCATTTACGCGAATAGTGATTGTTTTGTCTTTTGTTCGTCGCGCATTAACCATGCAAACCATACCACCTACTGTTGCTATTATAGGTCTGGCATTATTTCTCACCCTGTACACAATGGCTCCCACATATTCCAAAATCAACAGTGTCTCTATTCAGCCTTATCTTGCGGACAAGATTGATTTTGCTACGGCGGGGCTTAAAGCCGGCGATTGTATCAAGGAATTCATGTTGCGCCAGAGCAGGCAAGCTGATTTGGCTCTTTTTGTACGGATGGCCGGGATAGAACCTCCTGCCGGTCCTATGGACATAAATTTGCATATTGTAATTCCAGCTTTCATCATTAGTGAATTTCGCACGGCATTCGAGATAGGCTGTCTCCTGTTTATACCTTTTTTGTTGGTGGATATGGTTGTTGCAGGAATCCTCTTGAGTGCTGGTATGATAATGCTGCCGCCCATGATGATTTCGCTTCCTTTCAAGTTGATATTATTTATTTTGGTTGACGGGTGGGGATTGCTGGCAAAAAGTCTTAGTTTGGGCTTTAAGTAAAGTAAAATTCAAATATAAAAATCAAGATTGTGTTGTTGTCGCTGTGCGGCAACGACTTCCTTAATTTTTCAATTTGCATTTTGATTTTTGGATTTGTTTGTGTATGGATAGTAGTTTTGTTCTATATCTTGCCCGACACACACTCGAGACAGCTTTGCTTTTGTCAGCTCCAATTCTGATAACATGCATTGTGGTAGGTGTAGCGGTTACACTGTTTCAGGCGGTGACTTCCATGCGTGATATGACCTTAACAATTGTGCCGAAAATGATCGCTATGTGTGTTGTCTCGCTTCTTTTTGGTGGTTGGATGCTGCAGATTGTTCTTAGGTTCACCTACGAGATTTTTGGTCATATCCAAAATATTGGGCACTGATTTTGAGGTGGGTCAAATGCCGGAAAAGCTGCTCGGTTTTGTAATGGTGCTAACCAGAATTTCGGTGTTTTTTTTGCTGATTCCTGTTTTTGGTTGGAAGATACTTCCAGTTAGTATCAAGGTTGCGGTGGCTATGTTGTTGGCGATTTTTTTCTCGGGTAAGACAGCTTTGGCTATATCTGATCGTCTTGGGAGTCCGGAGCAGGCTTCTTTTATGAAGGTTATATTATTAATGGCAAATGAAGCTACCTACGGATTGGCTCTGGGCTTAGTGGTTGTTCTTATCTTTTCCGTGGTTAAATTCAGTGGACAGATCGCTGACAGCCAGGTGGGTTTTTCTATGGTGGAGCTTTTTGATCCTTTTACTAATGAGGAGACTCAGCCGATAGGCAGCTTGTTGGAGATGATATTTATAGTTCTATTTCTAAGTGCCAATGGTCACCATTTATTTTTATTGATTATATCACGAAGTTTCGAAGTGTTCCCAGCCGGTAGTATCCCCACAATATCGATTTTGGCCAGTGGGGTTATGAAAGCTGGCTCCGCAATGTTTATAGCGAGTTTGAGATTGGCTGCACCCATGCTGGCAGTGTTTTTACTGTTCATGATTGTGTTGGCTATATTGGCACGCATTGTACCGGAGATGAATATTTTTTTTATTAGTTTTCCGTTGAAAGTAGGTCTGGGATTATTAATGACGGCAATATTTTTACCGTTTATCTACGGTTTTGTTGGTGAATTTGCCGACTGGATGGGTAAATTGCTGCCTTTGTAAGTGGAAATTGGTGAGTGGTTTGTTGGTGAGTTGTAGGTGATAATCAATTTAACCAATTAACTGGTTTCTTTGGGTATAGAGTATGCCGGATCAGCCCGCTGCAGAAAAGACAGAGCAGCCAACACCACGAAGGCTGAGTAAAGCTAAGCAGAAAGGCCAGGTACCGCAGAGTCAGGAACTGGCATCAGTGGCGACTCTTTGTGCGCTTGTTTTGACATTGACCTTGTTGGCACCGAATCTGTTCGATTGGTTCGTTGTGAAAGTCAAGCTCGGTCTAACGGGTCAACCAGATATTTTTGCTGACAGCAAAACGTTTATTCACTTTGTTAATGCAAGAATTGTTGA
>CAZVUF010000130.1:0-7631 GCA_964629355.1 uncultured Pirellulales bacterium
TTAAAAAACCATATATGTACGACCGGCGCCGCGAGATTGATATGTCCCATTCGCTTGCGACGGACACGACTATGTGTGACTTTGACACCGCAACGGTCGCAGATTATTCCCTTAAACTTAGTGCCCTTATATTTGCCACATGCACACTCCCAATCTCGTTCCGGCCCGAAGATTCGTTCGCAGAACAAGCCGTCCTTTTCCGGCCTATACGTACGATAGTTGATTGTCTCGGGCTTGCGCACTTCACCGAAGGACCAGCTTCGGATATCATTAGGACTAGCCAAGGATATCTTGACCGAACCATAATCATTAATACGATCGTAAATATTTCCTAACATTTATGGCCCCTTATAATTGAAAATAATCAACTTATAGAGAGGTAGTTCCAAGCCGTTTCTTTTCGAGCTGGATATTCAATCCCAGCCCTCTAATTTCGTTGCACAATACATCAAAGGACAATGGTGTACCCGCCTCAAGGGTGTTTTGTCCCTTGACCATGGATTCGTAAATTTTAGTTCTGCCCTCTACATCGTCGCTTTTCACCGTAAGCATTTCCTGAAGAGTATAAGCGGCTCCGTAACCTTCCAGTGCCCAGACTTCCATTTCGCCGAATCTTTGGCCGCCGGTTCTTGCCTTGCCACCTAACGGCTGCTGCGTGATCAAACTATACGGCCCGGTGGCACGTGCATGAATCTTATCATCAACAAGATGATGCAGCTTCATTATGTAGATATAGCCAATAGTTGCCTGTTGGTCGAACGGCTCACCTGTTCTGCCGTCATATAACTGTGCCTTGAGCGTTTTGGGGATATTTATGAAAAACTCATTATCGGATGGGACTTCACACCGTTGCTCAAGTTCGACTTTTCGTCGGTTCATAAGTTCATTTGCTTCAGCGTTTAGTGTTCGTATATCATCTTCCGTAGTGCCGTTGAAAACCGGTGTAACAGCATTGAAGCCCAACACCTTTGCCACCCAGCCGAGATGTGTTTCGAGGATCTGACCCACATTCATTCTGCTTGGCACACCGAGCGGATTCAACAATATGTTAAGAGGCGTGCCATCTTCAAGATACGGCATATCTTCTTCAGGCATAATCTTGGCAATAACACCTTTGTTGCCGTGTCGACCGGCTATTTTATCGCCTATCGACAACGTCCTTTTAATCGCAACATATACTTTTGCCATCTGCAGCACGCCGCTCGGCAGCTCATCGCCATGTTTTATTCTTTCAATCTTATGATTTTTTTCTTCCTGAAGCTCAGCTATTTTGACCCAGAATTTGTCCACGATTTTCTGAACATTGTCACGGAGAGAGGCAGGTTTAACCCACTTAATGTCGAAGTTTTCTATCTGCTCATAAATAACCTCGCCATCAAGACTGACACCGACTTTCTGACGGGTGGATGCATCAACGATATTGACATCGAATTTGCTATGGATAGCTTCTATCATCTGCCTGAATATGGTGCATTGGTTAGCCCGGATCTCTTTTTCATATTGTTTTATCTGGGCCTCAAGCTCTTTTTTCTGCTCATCAGTACCAGCTCCACGTCTGGTGAAAAGCTCTGTTGTGATTACCACCCCTTCATATCCGCTGGGCAGTTCCAGCGAGTCATTTTTTACATCTTCACCTGCTCTGCCGAATATGGCGTGTAAAAGCTTTTCCTCCGGTGTCAGCTCGGTCTTACTCTTTGGTACTACCTTGCCAACCAGAATATCACCAGGACAGACTCTCGTTCCTTCGCGTACTATTCCACGCTCATCAAGGTTTCGCAGCGCTTTTTCGCTGACGTTGGGAATATCTCGTGTAAATTCTTCTTTGCCGAGGCGTGTTTCTCGAATTTCGGCTGTAAATTCATCAATGTGAATACTTGTAAAACTATCATCTTTACAAAGTTTTTCACTGACTATAATCGCATCTTCAAAGTTGTAGCCATCGAAAGAGACAAATCCAACTAAAACATTTTTGCCAAGGGATAATACTCCTTGCGACGTGCCTCCGCCATCTGCGATGATCTGGTTCGCCTTGACCTTATCGCCTAATGAGACAATCGGCTTTTGATTAAGGCAGGTTCTTTCATTCAAGCCAACAAATTTGGCCAGCTTATATTCGTCTGTATGGTCAATTACTATTCGATTGCTATCAACTGCAGTTACAACTCCACTATTTATGGCGCGAATGACCATACTTGAGTTTTGGCCCACTACTGTCTCTATGCCGGTACCAACAAGAGGAGGCTCCGTCTTTAAAAGCGGAACGGCCTGTCGCTGCATATTCGAGCCCATCAAGGCTCGGTTAGCGTCGTCATGCTCCAAGAAGGGAATCAGAGAAGCTGAAACGCCGACAATCTGTTTGGGTGAAATATCAATGTAATGAACTTCATCGCTCCAGACATGAGCAAGCTCACCACCCTTTCTGGCCAAGACCATGCCTTTTCTGACTCTTCCGGTCTCCAACTCCACGGCTCCGGGCGGCGCAAATATCGTCCTCATCTCCTCATCGGCACGCAGATACTCCACCTCCTCCGTAACCTTGCCGTCCTTGACCTTGCGATATGGTGTAAGCAGAAATCCATATTCATCAACCGCCGCAAATATTGCCAATGAGGAAATCAACCCGATATTTGTTCCTTCCGGCGTTTCAATCGGGCAGATTCTTCCGTAATGGCTGATATGTACGTCCCTGACTTCAAAACCAGCCCTTCTTCTGTTCAGGCCTCCAGGCCCAAGAGCAGACAACCTTCTTTCATGAGTCAATTGACTCAGAGCGTTTGTCTGATCGACAACTTGGCTCAACTCTCCTCGACCAAAGAAATAATTTATGCTGCTTGCTACACTTTTGGAGTTAACAAGGTCCGGAATTTTCAATGTATCTTCCACATCTCTTTTGATACTCATACGCTCCTGCACGGTTTTTCGCAGCTTCAAGAGTCCTTTTCTGACTTCGTCAGCAGCGAGTTCCTCAATAGTCCGCAGTCTCCTGTTTCCGAGATGGTCGATGTCGTCCACCTCTCCTTCATTGTTTCGCAAGGCGATGATGTATTTCATGGTGTTAAGGAAGTCCTCCGGCCGAAGGGTCATCTCATTCTCATCTATGGCCTGGGTAAATTTACGGTTCAATCGGAATCTGCCGACTTTACCAAGTCGGTATCGGTTGGTATCAAAGAATTTCTCCGCAAAAAAGGTTTTTGCTTTCTCCTGATTGGGTGGATTGCCGGGTCTCAGCCTCATATAGAACTTCAGCAGTGCCTGTTCATAGCTCTGACAATCATCTTCAGCAAGGGTGTTTAAAATAAGTGTATCTCTGACCTCGCTGATGACTTCGACTTTTTTAACGCCGCTTTTTTGTTGTATTAATGTGACTCTATCACTGATTTGCGAGCCGGCCTTTACTATTATCTCACCGGTTTCTGTGTCCACAATTGACTCTATTGCCCACATAGTAGGTGTGAGTTTGTCGACAGCTACTGTGTTTGTTCGATAAAACGAACGCAATATCGCCTCGGTAGTTCCATAAGCAGGATCTATTGCTCGAAGAAAAATCGTTGCAGGTATCTTGCTGGACTGGTCGATTCGCACCACTAAGATATCCTTCTGAGTGACACCGATTTCTATCCAGCTGCCTCTTTCTGGGATGATTCTACCACCGTGCAGAACCCTATCGCCTTCCTTGCTCTCAATGAGAAAATCAACACCGGGACTACGGTGAAGCTGGCTCACGATTACTCGTACAGCACCGTTGATTATAAACTCACCACCGCCAATCATAACCGGTATCTCGCCAAGGTATATGCCCTGCTCAGCTAAATCCTTACCCTGCTCACTGCGTAATCGACAACAGATTTTTAAGGGATAGGCGTAGGTTAACCTTAGCTGCATGCACTCGTTTTGAGTGTAGTGTGGTTTTTCAAGCTCGTAGTATAGATATTCCAGAACGATTTTCTTATCATAGCTCCCTATTGGGAATATCTCTCTGAACAGCGCTTCAAGTCCGATATCTTTTCTCTTATCGGGTGGAACATCCTTTTGCAAAAATCGTTCGTAACTTGATCTTTGTACCGCAACGAGATCGGGGATTTCCACAGCATCACTTACTTTTCCGAAATTCCGAATTGGTTTTAGAGCCATCTTTTACTCCCGGGGTTCAACAAGATAAAAGCTTAACTATACTTATACCAATTCAACAACAGCTCCTACATCTTCAAGCTGTTTCTTAGCAGCTTCTGCCTCTTGTTTGTTCAAATCCTGCTTTACGGGCTTTGGCACACTATCGACGAGATCCTTTGCCTCTTTTAATCCGAGTCCTGTTAAAGCTCTTACTTCCTTAATAACCTGAATTTTCTTATCGCCGAAATTTTTAAGGACTACATCAAAGCTTGTTTTCTCCTGCGGTTTCTCAGCCGCTGCACCTGCCGCAGAGACGGGTCCAGCCATCACAACGGTGCCACCTGCAGGCTCTATTCCATACTCATGCTTGAGATAGTCACCGAGTTCTTTTGCCTGCATTAGCGTCAGGTTGACTATCGCATCGCCGAGTTTTTTAATATCACTGCTCCACTTCTTTGTGTCCTTTGCCTGCGGTGCTCCTTCTTTTTTAGTTTCTTTTACCTCTTTAACTTGTTCCTTCACCTCTGCTTGAGCTTGTTCTTTAGCTTCTTCTTTCGCCATTTTTATCAACTCCTATTATTCTGCGCCTGCTGGTAGCCGAAACTCCATCGTTTCGTTTAACCCATTATAGGGGCAGCCACACAAGCAACCTCATATTTTGCCTTACGCTGCCTGTTTTTCAACTCTTTCAATAACGGCCTTTATGCAGCCGGCTATAATCCCCGCCGCGGCGCCAAAACAGCCGGTCAATCTCGTCGCGGGTGATTGTGCCTGAGAGATAATTTTGCTCTGCAGTTCTACACGCGTGGGCATCTTTGATATCTCTTCTGCTGCTTTAGCATCCAAAGATGAGCCTTCCAGAAAGGCCCCTTTTATCTCCACTGTCGGAACCTTTTTGCACCACTCCGCTATCTCTTTAGCCACATCAACAATGCTGTCACCGCCATACGCAATGGTGCATGGGCCTTTGAACAGAGCTGCTGCTGGCTCCATCCGGACATTGCACAGAGCCTTTTTAAATAGTGAGTTCTTCACTACTACTAACCTGATGCCCTTTTCTTTAAGCTCACCGCGCATCAGATTATTGTTAACTCCGTTGACGCCCTTCGTGCTGACAACTAGAAAATCATTAATATGCTCATCAACAACTTTCTTTCCCAGTTCTGCTTGAAGCAGCCCCTTTACATACTTACTCATCTTTCACCTGCTAATATCCAGAGCTTCACTGTATGTTGAAAAACAAACCGGTCTTTAGTTTTAAACGATAACAGCTACAGCAGGGCTCATTGTTGCAGATATACATATTTTTTTGATATATGTGCCTTTTGCTGTTGCTGGTTTAATCTTCTTTATATGTGTGACGAATGCCTCGATATTGCCTATCAGCTTTTCTGTCTCGAAGCTTTGTCTGCCGACGATTATTTGGACATTTCCACCGGTGTCGTTTTTGAACTCGATCTTGCCCGCCGTAAATTCAGCTACCGCCGTGCCTACATCGTCAGTCACTGTTCCCTTTTTCGGCGAAGGCATTTTCCCCTGCGGTCCAAGCATTTTACCAAGCTTACTTACCTTACCCATAACCTTCGTCGAAGCGATTGCCACATCGAAATCCATCCAGCCGTCCGAGACCTTTTTTATCAGCTCATCACAGCCAGCATCAACGGCACCGGCTTTTTGTGCTACTTCGATGTCCGGGCCTTCGCAGAAAGCAACAACTTTTTTCTGCTTACCTATCCCATAAGGTAAAGATATTGCACCACGAACGATTTGGTCAGCCTGTTTTGGGTCTATTCCCAGGTGCAATACACATTCCACACTCTGATCAAACTTTGCTGAGTTAAAAGATTTTACTTTTTCGACCGCCCCTGCAAGGCTTACCAGTTCTTTACCTATTTGTTGCGATTCTTTCTTGTATCTTTTGCTTCTATACCTCATATCTTATTTCTCGCAGCGTATTAAACCGCCTGAACAATTTCTTTTTCTATTCACTATCTTCTATTATTTCTACGCCCATACTTCGGGCTGTACCTCTAATGATTTTTTCAGCGCCGGCTATATCATACGCGTTCAAATCTTTGAATTTGGTCTCAGCAATCTTCCGGATTTGCTCGGCAGTCACTTTTCCGACTTTTTCTTTATTTGGAACTCCACTTCCCTTTGCAATTTCAGCCGCCTGTTTCAAAAGTACCGCTGCCGGCGGGCTTTTAACTTCGAAAGTGAAACTTTTATCCTTATAGACAGTTATCACAACCGGTACAATTGTCCCATTGAGCTGCTTTGTTCGCTCATTAAACTGCGAAACAAACTGACCGATATTAACGCCACGCTGACCCAAAGCAGGTCCAACCGGTGGAGCCGGCGTCGCCTGTCCACCCGGTGCCTGCAATTTAATCTTTACCGCTATTTCTTTAGCCATTGCTATACCTTCGAGTCCTGGTTCTTAATACGGACTTGCGAACTCCTCCTCAATATCACAACTTTTCGATCTGCCAATATTCTATATCTAGAGGAGTGCTTCTCCCAAATATCGTAACAATCACCTTCACAATCCCCCGCTCAGCATCAATAGAATCAACTACACCCTCAAAGTTTTCAAAAGCCCCTTCTCTGATTTTAATCTGATCGCCTTTTTGAAACTCGACTTTGATACTTGGAGCCTCCTCGGGCTTTTCCGCCTCTAACAACATCTTAGCCACATCCGTGTCCCGCATTGGCGTTGGAACTCCCTCGGTTCCTATAAAATCACCGACACCGGCTGTTGCCTTAATCATAAACCAAGCCTTTTCCTGAACTCTGCCATCTTCAGTTGATTCCATCTCCATAAAGACATAGCCGGGATACAATTTTCTCCTATGGAATGTTTGTTTGCCCCCCCGGATCCGCTTAATCTGCTCTACAGGAACCTCGATTCTGCCGATAATATCCGTTAAGCCCTCATTTTCCACTTTCAATGCCAGAGCTTCTTTTACCTGCATCTCTTTATTTGCCGCAACCCGTAAAACGTACCACTGCATAAACAAAGCCTTAGGCAAACAACCAATCAAAGAAAAGTCTAAAGCCGGTATCAGTTATCCCAAGAAGAACAGCCAGGACAATCACGACCACAATAACGATAAGCGTCGAAACGGCTATTTCCTTTTTGCTCGACCAGCTTACCTTTTTTACTTCGCCTTCACCTGCTATCAAAAAATCTGCAACAGTATGTTTATTAATAAGGTAAAAAATCAAAAGTCCCAGGACCACAAACAATGCTGCTGGCACCATACTTTCCACCCAAAGGCCTAAATCAGCAGCCTCCAACAGTCGATAAAGCCGAAAACAACCTAATCCGACGATTATCGCTACGCCCAGAGCGGTACATAATCTCGTGTACTTACCCTGGCCAGATTTGTAAATGCCAAAAAACACCTAATGCCGTCCTTATTGACTTGCAGTTTCCCTTATTAACAACTCATAGGCTCTAAAACAGGCCAGAAGGGAATCGAACCCCCAACCTTCGGTTTTGGAGACCGACGCTCTGC
>CAZVUF010000131.1:0-7616 GCA_964629355.1 uncultured Pirellulales bacterium
TTGGCCGATGACGAAGTAGAACATGAAACCGTACAGGGTCACTTCTGGTATTTGAGGTATCCACTGGTTGAGCCCGTGGAAATTTCCAATTTACGACTGCCGATTGCCGATTGTAAATCTCCACAGGACACCTTACAGTGGAAAATCAAAAATCAAAAATTGAAAATCGAGTACGTTACTGTCGCCACGACTCGGCCGGAAACGATGCTTGGTGATACAGCCGTCGCTATGAATCCGAGAGACCCTCGTGCCGAATATTTATTAGGCAAAAAAGTTCGACTTCCCATCGTAAGCCGTATTATACCAATAATTGCCGATGAGCATGTTGTTTTGCCTGATCCTAATAGTGAAGATGAAAAGGCACGATTTTCTACCGGCTTTTTGAAAGTTACACCTGCTCACGACCCCGATGACTGGGAGATTGGCCAAAGGCATGAACTGGATATTATAAACGTAATGGCACCAGACGGTTCAATCAGCGATAAATTCGGCTGGTCGGACTGGAACGAAATTAAAAATACCGACGTAGAGAACCTGATCGGTATGGACCGTTTCGAGGCCCGCGAAGCCATCGTTGAGTGGTTCCGACAGGAGAATCTTCTTGAGGACGCTCGCGAATATTCTCACGAGGTCGGCCATAGCTATCGTAGTCATGTCCCTATCGAGCCGTATCTTTCTGACCAATGGTATATTGCCGTTAAGAAACCTATTGAGCACTTAGGAGAAAAATTCGGCACAGGCCTTATCGAAGAAACCGATGTGCCGGTGAATTCACTCGCCGGTCTTGCATTGAAACCATTGCTTGACGACAGACTGCGTTTTATCCCCGAAAGATACGCCAAAACATATCAGACCTGGCTCGAAAACCTGCGTGACTGGCCGATAAGCCGGCAGCTCTGGTGGGGACATCGAATACCTATCTGGTATTGCCAAAAATGTGGCCAAACAAGCTCCGGCATGGAAGATCCTACAAGCTGTTAAAAGTGCGGTGGCAAAGAGTTAGTCCAGGATCCGGATGTTTTAGACACCTGGTTTAGTTCAGCTCTTTGGCCGTTCAGCACAATGGGTTGGCCAGATGAAACACCCGAATTAAAAACATTTTATCCCGGTGACGTGCTTTGCACGGCACGCGAAATCATCACTTTGTGGGTTTCGCGTATGGTGATGATGGGACAGTACTGCATCGGGGACATTCCGTTTAGTGACGTATATATTCACGCAATGATTCAGGACGGAGAAGGACGCAAAATGTCAAAAAGTCTCGGCAATGGCATTGACCCATTAGTAGCTATTAACAGCCATGGAGCAGATGCAATGCGTTTCACATTAGCCAGCATGACTACGGAAACACAGGACATCCGAATGCCGGTGACACTAATGAAACTACCCGATGGGCGAGTGGAAAATACCTCACCAAAATTCGATATTGGGCGAAACTTCTGCAATAAGCTCTGGAACGCTTCGCGTTTTACCCTGATGAACCTCGAGGGCGTTGACCCGGCTGAATTCGATCCGGAGAAAATAGATATTACCGATAAATGGATTCTTTCTCGTCTGGCTAAAACAACCGCTGAGATCGGCAAATCTTTAGATGAATACAAATTCAGCGAACCATTGGCACAGCTCTACAAATTTTTCTGGAACGATTTTTGTGACTGGTACCTGGAATGGATAAAGCCGAGAATACAGGATGATCAGCAAAAACCAATTGCTCAGAATGTTCTATCCTTTATATTAGACCAGATTTTGAGACTTTTGCATCCGTTTGTGCCGTTTATCACCGAAGGAATATTCCAAAAGCTAAATGAAATTGCGTCAGTTCGACAATTACAGGGGCTTGTAGAAATAAAAAAATCCGATGCTTTAGTAGTTGCACAATGGCCTGAAGGGCTTGATGCCCTCATTAATGAAGACATTGAAAAGCAAATATCAAGCGTTCAAACTCCGGTTCGAACTTACAGAGATATGAAAAATAAATACAATATACCCAATTCTGTAAAGGTGTCAGCTTCGGCAAGTGTATCGGCCGATGTTGTCGACACCTTAACCGTAAATTCCGACCTTATTTGCCACTTGGCAGGTCTAAAAGATTTTAATCTTGGAGTTGATATTCAAAAACCTGCAAAAGCTGCTGTTTCAATAGTTGACGGAATGTCATTTTATATGCACGATATAATAAACATTGAAGCGGAACAAGCCCGACTGGAAAAAGAAAAACAGGAGGCAGAAAAAGCCAAAAAAGCCGTTGAGGCCAAATTAGCCAACGAGAATTTTGTAACCAAAGCCAAACCGGAAGTGGTAGCCCAGGCCAGAGACAGACTGGCTGAGCTGACAGAACAATTGGAAACTATTGAGAAACACCTATCGGAGTTAAGTCGCTGATACAAGGAAGGGGGTACAGAAATGTACGTAGAAGTGGAATTATCACGCATAATAATCAATGAGCATTCCGATCAGCAGATAATCGTTTTAAAAGAACGTCACGGTGAACGGGGATTCCCCATCGTCATCGGCATAGTTGAAATTTTTGCCATTGATCGCCGACTGAAGGGAATCAAACCGCCCAGGCCGATGACTCACGATTTATTAGATAGTGTGATTGAAAATCTCGGTGCTCAAATAGAAAAGATTGTGATAAACGATTTACGCAATCACACTTTTTATGCGCAAATACATCTAAGATTAAATGGGCGAACCATTGAAGTTGACAGCCGCCCTTCCGATGCGATTGCTTTAGGGGCGGCGTCAAATATCCCTATTTATGTTGCCGAGCATGTATTTGAGAAAACATCTGAGTAAAACAGCATTACAATGTATCAAGTATTCTTAGGAGATCGAAAGCTCAGAATCATTAGCAGCCCAACGCCAATGCAAAGCAAGCTATCTGCGATGTTAAATGCGGGCCAGTGTCTGCCAGGCCAATATACGACATCAATAAAGTCACGCACAAAACCGTCATTAAATATTCTATCGTAAAGATTCCCACAAATACCGGCAGTAAAAAACGCCAGAGCGATGTGAACCAACTTTTGCTGGGACCCGCTGAGAAAAAAAACAACTAAAATTACTACCAATGCAATACTCGATACTACCACCAACAAATAAAACCGTCCTGCAGCGATTCCAAATGCGGCACCGGGATTGAATGTTCTGACTAATTGTAAAAAGCCATCTATAATGGAAAAGCTATTACCTGGTTTTTGCTCCAGCCAGTTAAATATAGCGCTTTTAGTCCATAAATCCAGCGATAAACCAATCACAGCTATGGTCCAGAACGTCAGATGTGCTTTCCAGCCCGGCATTATAGACACTCGGCGATTTGAAAAATCATTATTTGAATTCGGTCGGGCACTTTTCTCTTCTTGGCTTGATTCTGTCACACTTAAAATCCATCCAAACTATTAACTTCGGCTACTTCGTATGTTTTCGTATTAACTCAAGCAGGGTTTCACGACCAGGTTGATTGGATTCAATTTTTAAAGACAATCGCCAATGCTCGACCGCCTTTAGCTTCAGCAACTCATCCTGGGTGCTGCGTGCCTTCATCATATAGGCAACACCCAACCCTTTATGCGCCTCCCAGTCATTATAATTGATTTCAATTGCCCGGCCGTAACTTCCTATCGCTCTATCTGCATCATCAAGCTTCAGATAACAATAACCAAGATACCGATAAGCTGTGGCATCTTTGGGATTAGCCTGTGTCACTGAGATTAACAAATCTCTCGCGCCGTCGTACCGTTCGGTTGTCAGATATAATACTGCCAGAGAGGTCATAATCTTAGGATTACCACTATCTATTGCCAGCGCATTTTTGTAAGACTCTATTGCCCTACCATAATCTTTCCGCATCTCATAAATAACGGCGAGCATTTCATGGACCTTACTTACATTTGGCCCAATTTGTTCGGCTCGACGGCCATAGTGTAAAGCCTTGTTGTAGTCTCCAAGTTCATAGAAGCACTTGGTAGCATTGATATGCGCCTCCAAGTGATCGGTTTTTAGCTCACAGGCCCTGCTATAAGCATCGGCGGCCTGTGTAAATTTTTTCATACTCTGATATACCTTGCCCAGGTTGAAATAATCTTCGAAAGACCACGGGTTGAGCTCTATTGCCTTCTCGTAAGCAGAAGCGCTTTTCTCATAATCCTGTGTTTTTTCATACATCCGGCCAAGCAACGAGTAGGCTTCCGGAAAACGCTTGTCTGATTTCACTACTTCATTTAGCTTTTCAATGGCCATCTCATACTTATTGAGTTCGCTTAGCATTACAGCATCAACATACAGATCAACTTTTTGCTGTTCCTCTTGGCACCCAGCAGAAAAAGACAGGCCCCCAATTATGACGTTTAACAGGATAAAAACAGCCTTATTCTTCCAGCCGGTCATAAGCATGCTTTTTTGATAAAAAGTAATGTCACGACTCCCGTCTCAGATAATTACAAGCATTTTAATCGTCTAAAATTATACCATTGTAACTATAGCTGTCAAAAACTTTTAGCAGCATAGCTACAACGCGTTTCTTCTAAATGTTTGACATATTTTACACAACCATATATCATATCCACTTAATTTGATTGGAATATATGACTTAGACGAGGCACTGCCTCGTCTGCGTTATTTTTTATTTAAAGGATTTTTACTTTATGACTAAACAAAAAGTAGTTTTAAAAAACAAACCTTTTGTGTTGATTATTCGTGACGGATGGGGTTATAATCCAAACCCCGCCGAGGATGAGTATAATGCCATAAAACGCGCTCATACACCCGTAGATGATATGCTGATGGCAGAATTCCCAAATTGTCTTATTCATACCAGCGGAGAAGACGTAGGTCTTCCTGATGGAACAATGGGTAATAGTGAAGTTGGTCATCAAAATATCGGAGCCGGCAGAATAGTTCCTCAGGAATCTGTAAGACTAAGCAAAGCCATTCGAGACGGCTCATTTTTCGAAAATAAAGAATTTTTGAATCTAATCAAATTCATAAAAAGTCATAACGGCAAAATGCACCTTATGGGCCTCTGTAGTGACATCGGAGTACACTCACTCCTGGACCACCTGTATGGGCTGCTGGAGCTGGCAAAAATAAACAATGTAGGAGAGGTTTTTATCCACGCCTTTACCGATGGCCGAGATTCACCACCCGATAGTGGTGCAGGATACATAGAGCAAATAGAAGCAAAAGCTAAAGAAATAGGTGTTGGGAAAATTGCAAGTGTTTCCGGCAGATTCTACGCAATGGACCGTGACAGCCGATGGGACCGTGTGCAAAAAGCATATGAATGCATTAGGTTCGGCAAAGGAATAAAAGCAGCCAGTGCAACTGAGGCAGTGGCTAAAAGTTACGAGAAAGGCGTAACTGATGAATTCATTGAGCCAACCTGCATAGTCAATAATGAGAATGAGCCAATAGCTGCTGTCAGCGATGGTGACGGAGTAGTATTTTTTAATTTTAGAGGCGATAGGCCACGAGAAATTACACGAGCATTCGTTGAGCCTGATTTCAAAGAGTTTCCACGAACAACTAAGCCGGATATTTATTATGTCTGCATGACAGAATATGATGCTACGATACCAGCACTTGTGGCATTCCCGAAACCGCCGAAGATGAAAAACATTTTAGGTACATATTGGAGCTCTCTGGGACTGAAACAATTTCGCTGCGCCGAGACGGAAAAGTACGCTCACATCACTTTTTTCTTTAACGATTACACCGAAAAGCCGTTCCGCGGCGAAGACAGGCAAATTGTGCCCTCGCCGCGAGTAAAAACATACGATTTGAAACCCGAAATGAGTGCATACGAAGTTACCAACGTCGTTCTCGAAAGGCTCGATTCAAACAAGTACGATGTAGTAGTAATCAATTTTGCCAATCCGGATATGGTCGGCCATACCGGCATACTTTCTGCAGCGGTTAAGGCAGCAGAGACAGTCGATGAATGCGTCGGAAAAATCCTCAATAAAGTCAAAAGCATGGGCGGAGCAGCAATAGTCACAGCAGACCACGGCAATTTTGAAAAGATGATGGATGAAGGCCCGGATGACCCACATACGGCCCATACCATTGGTGATGTGCCATTGGTTGTATTCGATGACCTCTACAAAGGTAAAAAACTGCGAGAAGGTGGAAGATTAGCCGATATAGGGCCTACTCTCTTAGATATGATGGGCATACCGAAGCCGGCAGAAATGACCGGCCAGTCGCTGTTTGTACATTAAAATTATCTCAAAAAAGGTTTTTGATGCGGTGAAATCAAAATCAAAAATTAAGACGGCCTCTAAAAATTGATGTTTTTGCCGCGATCAAACTAATACCTGATGAGAAAAAAACAAAAACCAACTTGTTTTATTATTGCAGGACCAAACGGTGCAGGAAAAACTACATTTGCATTACGTTATTTGCCACAAATAGCGGGTTGCCACAACTTTGTCAATGCCGACCTTATTGCTTATGGTCTCTCACCTTTTGACTCGTTATCGGCTCAATATGAAGCCGGTCGTCTTTTTCTTCGTGAGATATATGCGAATATCGACAAGCATGTAGATTTCGCTTTTGAGACGACGTTGGCAGGCCGCAGTCAAATTGGTCTGCTGAAGAAACTCAGACAGGACGGCTGGCAGTTGGTCCTGTTTTTCCTATGGATACCTAACGCAGCTTTTTCAAAAAGCCGAGTTCGCGAGCGCGTTGAGCACGGCGGACATGACATACCTGATGAAGCAATTTACCGTCGTTTTCCTCGGATAATGCATAATCTCGTTAAAATTTATATCCCTCTATGTGACAAAGTTGTTTGTTATGATAATTCCAGACCTAAACCCCTTCCTGTATTTGAACAGGACGATAAAGGCCGGCGTATTTTCAATCAAGATGTATATGAGAGAATTTCGAGGCAGTCAGATGACTACAAAAAAAACAAGTAAAATGGCAATAGTTGCTGGCAAATGTCTTGCAAAAGCAGTGCGGGAAGAATTACAGCAAAAAGCATTGCTTGGCCAATATGTTATTATAGAACGTAATGGCAAAGCCTGCCGTGTTTCAGCCAAACAGGCCCTAAAAATTGCCAAATCAAAGTGATTTGCATTGCCATAACAAAACCTGCGGAAATAACAGGCAAAACCCACCTCTGCCTTGACATATAAAATTGAATCCTGGTTAGCCCTGCCATCACTATGGCAGGGTTATAATTAGTTTTTATTTGACCATTTTTATCGGCCTTTGTTAAAACCTGCATTAAAAATAATGATATCTATTTTGCTTTACTGCCCTTTATTTTCAGCCGATATAACTACTGCAAAAAATACGTACTTTAATTGGCGAGAGAAAATCCTTCAGCAACCGACATGCACCACTTCGCTGAAAGGATACCGTCGGTTGATGTGCCGAGATTCTCAGCTATAAAAAGGGTCATTAAATCTATGGGAGGCCAAATATGTATAGCAAAGAAGTAACGTTTAGCGTAGCAGAAGTCACTCTTACAAAAGGAAAGAAAAAATCCATTAGGATTAATGTTGACGGGCAAAATGTGAATATCCCTGTAGATGAGCAAATATACGCGTACTTCAATGAGCAATTCTTGCGACCAAATCCTACTAATATTCAGCGAAAGAGATTTG
>CAZVUF010000132.1:0-7593 GCA_964629355.1 uncultured Pirellulales bacterium
TCCCGCAGGTCCTGTCTGCCGAAAACCATAATCTGCCTTGCCTGCGCAAGCGGCTGAACAAGAACACTCGCCCTGAGTTCCGTCCCCGGCATCTGCTCCAAAGCCTGTGTGATACGGTCGGCTACCTCTGTGGCATCGACATACGTGATAGGAATGGTTTCATATTCTTTTTTGATCTCTTCCTGCACGTCGAGCTTATCTATCCATTCTTCAATCCGCTTCATGTCCTCTGCTGAGGCCCTGGCTATAATCCACTTGCGATTCGGAACAGGGATTAATATCACCGGTGACTGGCTCGGCCCAATTAACACCGAGCTTGACGAGCCAGATCTGGCACCGCCGGTAGAACTCCTTGATGAAGTTCGGCTGCTGCTTGAACCATAACCGCTGCTCCTGGTAAGACTTCTAGAGCTTGTACCGCTGGTGCTGGTATCGCCAAGAAGCATTCTTAATAATTGAACGATCTCACCAGGGTCACCATTACGGATTTCAAATATATCCTGAACGGTCTGCTCGGCTTCAGGCACATCAAACTGCTTTACTACTCTTTCAATGTCAATCAGATTTTTAACCGTATCGCCAACCAACAACTGCCGAGTGCTTTCATCAGCGCTTACGTATCCGTTTTCGCTAAGTAAAGGCGTAACGACCTGGGCCATCTGCGTTGGGCTGTAATTCTGTAACTTAAAGAAGTACTGCATCATTTGATTTTTGTTTTCAATAGCAGTAAGCGGATAATCAGCCGTTATTGTAGGAACCGATTTGTCGAGCTTTTTAATCCACTGGCGAATCTGCTCCATATTTTCAGATGATGCTTTTGCAATTATCAAGCTGTTCTTTTTATCAGCGATAAGTGTCACTTGGGCCTGTCCGCTTCCGACGGTGACGGAGGTTGCCCCACTCGATCCACCGGGTCTGTCTGACCTCTGCGGACCCCGGAATGACCCGCTGGGCCTGCCTTGAGTTGTGCCCCCGCTACCATCACCCACAAGCACTTGTAACAACTGGACAATCTCTTCGGGATTACCGTAAAGAATTTCAAAGACCTCCTGCTCCATCTTCTCAGCCTGTGACACATCCAGCTCTAAAATAATCCGCTCGACACGCATCAGGTTCGCAACAGTATCCACTACAAGTACGCTGCTGGTAGTCTCATCAGCGCTTACGTAACCGTATTCACCGACCAAAGGCTGAATTACCTGCCCCATCTGAGAAGGATTGTAATTATTGAGTTTAAAGAACCTCTGCGCTATTTGGTCTTTATTCTCAATCGTGGCAAGAGGCTGGTCGGCAGGTATTGTAGGAACCATGCCAAATTTCCCCTCAGCTATAGGTTTGATATAAATTGTGTCGTCCATATGCTCGATAATGTAGCCTTTCATGCGCAAAGCACTATAAACCTGCTGAAGGGCCTTGTTTCTAGGCAATGGATTTGGTGCATAAACGGTAAGTTTTTGCTTCATTACTTCATCATTCGGAATCACCGTTTTACCGGTCCATTCGGCAATTTGCCTGATGATGTCTCTCATCTGCACTTCTTTGAGGTTCAGATTTTCCATCGGCTCATTCGCATCATTAACATCCGTCACCCTTCCGGTGAATCTTGTGGACTGGCGAGAATCTCCGCCTTCCATTTGCCCCGATCGTCTTGAAAAGCCCCTGCGCTCGCCGGCGTCAGCAAACCTTCTTGGTTCATTAGCATCTCCAGGAGCATTAACATCTGATGCTGCCACTGGACGATTTGCGTCACCTGGCTGCTGTATTCCGCTGGTTGGCCCGGCTTGACCAACTACTTTGGTTTCACCTGCCTTTTCCGCTTGTTCAGGAACTGGCGGGTAAAAACCAACCCTCCAGACAATGAAAAGCGCAGCAAAACCAACTAATATCGATATTATTATTTTTGAACGTTCCATATCATTCACCTCGCCTTTTTATCGACTCTAACAAAACTATTCACTCATGACTTTTGTTATACTGAGCAAAGCGAAAGATCACACAATTCCCAATTTCGAAGGAGACCCTTCGCTGTGCTCAGCGATATAACACATAGTTTTATCGGTTGCTTTTATTCACTTTGTTGCTGTCCACGATCTGACCTTCGACCAGAGAACTGTCTGTCGCCGCCGAATCTCTGACGCATTTCGTCCCTAAATTGTTCCCTTTCTTCCTCAGACATACTCTCCATTTTCGCCCTTATTTCCGCCATCTCAGCTCTACGTCTTTCTCTTTCCTGTTCCCTCTCCTCATCAGACATGTTTTGCCATCTGTCTCTCATTTGGGTCCTTTCTTCTTCAGAGAGACCACCGAACCGCATTCTGCCTTCATTATTATTAGGCGTTGGTTTTTCCTCAGACGAGGCCTGGACATTCTCGGCAGGTTCGTTTGCCAGCTCAACCACATTACCTGGTTTTTGTGTCTCGATGCTCAATTGCGGCTGTAGGTTAGCCTTAGACGCGACAGCCGCGTGCCGGAATCTGACTTCTCTTATGCACAGGCCAATACCGTAAGCAGCAAACAACACTGCAATACAAATCACTACGAATACTATTGATGTCCCTGAGTTCTTCATGTTATTAACCTCACTCAAATTATTTACTGGCCTCTACCACCGCGGCCACCCCCGGATCTGCCGCCGAATCCACCAGCAAATCTTTGACGCATTTCCTCTCTCATTCTTTCTCTTTCTTCCGGTGATGCATTCATGAACCTCTCTCTCATTGCCTGCATCTCGGTTCTCATTCTTTCTCTGTCCTGCTCAGATATATCTCCCATTCTTCCCCCCATCCGACCGAATCCGGGCATGCCTCCTCGGCCGGGCGTTGGTCCTTCCTCGGACCGTACTACTACCATCTCAGCACGTCCCGGTCTGCCACCTTCCGCCCGAGCTGTTTCTCTATCAGGCCTTGGTCCTTCTGGACCTTCAGAGCTGCTCGACATGATTGGATAGAATTCCTTCTCGCTTCCATCCCATTCAATCATGACACTCGTAGGCCCGATTGCAACAATTCGTGCATCAGCTATCCTATCGCCAACCTTGCGCCAGTCCCCATTTATAAATGCCTCATCGCCCATTATACCCTCTACTTGTTTCACAGGATTCTCCTTAGGCGGAGGAGGCGCAAACAAATTATTCTTCTTAAGCTGCTCGGCAAGCGTTTTGGATTCAGCAAAATATTTGTCGGCATCCTTGACACCGGCTTTATTTTGAGCAATAGCCTTTTCAACTATGCCTTCCGCACTGGCTGAGGCCACAAAAAAAACACCCAACTTAAACAAAATCAGAACTCCCAGAAGTGCCGAGACCCCAAGTAAAACAACCGGTAAAATTTCCTTTTTCTCTTTTAGATAGTTTAGATAATTAATATTCATAACAGTCTCCTATGCTACTCTGCGAAGTAGCTTTGCTACGTAGCACGAGCTTCACTTAACAAACGTCGATACTGTTAAATCCATCTCTACTTCCTGAGGTTTTTGTGGATCACACCTCAGTCTCAACTCTTCTATTCCAACCAAATATGGATTTTCATTCATTCCGGCGAGAAAATCGAACACCTGAGTCAACTGGCATTTGGCACTGCATTTCAAACGCACTAACTTATACCCTGCCCGTGGTGTTTTTCCACCTGGAAGAACCTGTAATGGTTCGCTATTTATCCTCGCTTTTTTAAGCTGCTCATTAAGCTTGTTTCTAAACAGAACTGTTTGCGTCTCCTCCTTCTGCGGCATCTCAATTACAGGGACAATCGACATCAAACCGGCCTGTTTAGCCTTGTCAACATTGATAAGCTCTAATTTGGCTTTCACCCGCTCGAGCGATCTTCGAGCCTGCGACCAATGGTCAATCCACTTTGACCCGGCTACAAACACGATAATAGCCGCTGCACCGATAGCACCTATCTTCAGCGCCCGTATGTCTTTTTTACTTAACTTTTCCATCATAAATTCTCTTTTTTAGAACCTATGTTCGAGTCCCCTTTTTTGTGAAATTCTTATAATGAAAAGTCATGGTAAACTTGACATTTTTGGTTTTGTTATCCCTCGATGTATTTTGTATTTTCACGTCTTTTATACCACTTTTGCTCATCAGAGATTCCTGGAATTTGTACAACTGATCAGGACTCTGCACCTGTCCGGTTATGCTTACCAATTGACCTTTTTTGAAGTGAATGCTCTCCAGCTTTATACTGCTATCACCGCTTTCAGAGATATGTTTTATAAGCTCGAGCAAATTCGGCCTTTCCATTGCGACGATCCTGGTCAGGTTCTGTTGCTGCATTAGCTGATTGATATCCGTACTTGAATCCGTCGTTTTTAAGCTCTCTTCTATTACTCCCGGACTTGCAACATCTATCGCGTAAGAAATAATAACAAATACAGCCAGCATCACCGCCGCAATAGCTCCCGCTATTTTCGGCGAATACAATATAGCTCTCTTTTGTTTTACTCCAGCTGGCCTATATAAACGATCAAACAGACTGAAACCGTCAGCGGGCGCCTCTATGGCCATCAATGCAAGACCTATCGGCACTCGATATTCATAAAGCTGCTCAATCTCAAAATCCATCTGTGCCCTCATTTTTTGAATCTGCGGCAAGGCGGCTCTCACATTCAAGCCCGCTGACTTAAGATAGGCAACGATTCCTTTTATCGTATTACCACCATTCGAGAGCACAAAAATTGGCAACTTTGCAGCCTCCGTATAATCAAATGCTTCCAAGGCACTTTTTACATCGAAGATGAACCTTTCGGTAGCCTCCGTTTGCTCCGGTACACCTTCATTTTCGGAATCCGGCAGATTGTCAGCCATCTCAAGAAAATCCTCTATCCCCATATCCAGAATAATAGCATTGCTCAAATACCCATCTTCGGCCAGACAAACCTGTGTACTTCGTGCCGTCAAATTCACAATTACAGCATCTTTTTCATTTCCTCCAAAGAGCTCTTTCCATGCTTTTACTGCACCCTCGCAATCCAACAATATCTTTGCCGGGTTGAGAGCACACACATTTTCAACAAAGTCTTTTAGGTATTCTCTTCTTGCAGCCGCCACAGCGACAGCCACTTGACCATTCCGCACCCGTCCTTTTCGCCAGGTCAACTCCATTTGCTCAACCGGCAACGGCAGCAAGGTTTCTGCCTGCATTCTGACCATCGATTTAAGTTCATCTTCTTTGGCTGCTGGTAAACCGATATTGTAAAAAGCTACGCCTGCTGAACTGAAGCCAATCACAGTTGTCTTATCACCATCGGTTTTGTCTTTTTCTGTCAGACCAATGGACAAACCACACTCGGCTGCAAAGGACAGCCAGTTTGTATCACTATCCTGGCCGCTTTTTGCCCAGAGCATTTCTATGGTCTCACCCTGTTTTCTGACCTCTACAGCTTTAAACTCGTTTTCCTCATGCGCAATCGCAATTGCACACAATCTTTTATCAGCATTATGTGCATTACCACTCATCAGTAACCTGCTCCCTGATACCAATAAAGTATCTCATAAGGACTCGAACTTCTATCTATCACTGCTTCTGTCTGAAGCGACAGCCCATTGGACCCGCTTCTATCAGCAGCAGCAACACAACGAATGGTATAGACGTTCGAGCGAGTGGTTATATAATTTGCAATTCTTGTAAAATTATCGGTGCTTACCGTCCCCGACTGCAACAGCTCTCCAACACTCTCCATTCCATACATCAAACTTTCTCTATAGGCGATTATAGACTGAGCGGTCGAGACAGCCGCATCGCCACCACCAAGCAAAGCCGCAAGAACATACTCCGATGCCGTATTGACGTTCACTTTGCCAGGTATCATTTGCTCACTGCTGACCGTTATCTTGTCCGCTATCTGTGAAAATGTCTGTGTATCGATAGCCTCAGTTTGGCCCGAACTGCCACCCGAACCCGAAGAACTCCCACTCGAACCCGACTGAGACTGCGTTGCGCCACCGCCTATCAAATCAGCTATACTTTCGTATCCGTTGTTAGGGCGGTTCTGGACGATCCACCCGGCCTGAGCACTTGAAATGCCCAAAGAAGATTCCAATTGGCTTTCATTAGCCTGATTGATATTGACCCTGCTGTTGCCGGCGGCATCGGTATTATTGTCATAGGAATAGCACGTTAAATACTCAATCCACCCCGGATCTATTTCACTGTCTTCATCATCGTGCGGTGGGCTCGCATCTCCGTCTCTCTCATTGTAATCTAATCTGCCGTTGAAATTAGTATCTTCACCGAAAAACAGCTCTTCCGTAACACCCTTAACCAAGAGAAGCTCACGTAACGTTCTGAAAGAACCGTTCCGCGTCATATATCTATACTGCAGATTCTCATAATAACCCGCCTCGGCACCTGTAGGACTCGGCGTGTCATCCGTGTCCCGCCAGTCAATTATCGCATCGGCTATCTCCTCCAACATGTTCGGTAGAGCCATAAGCTGCTGTTTGGTAGCAGTGTTTATATTCAACTTGCTCGCTTCATCAACAACCTGGACGGTAAATTTGCATCTTTCCAGCATAATATCATTAAAATCTTCCTCGTTATAACTCCACAAATCCGCCAGGCTGTCACTTTCTCTCGGATCTTCATAAAGAATACCAACAGCTTTTTCTATTCCGGCTCGGCAGGTCCACTTGCATCTAAGCTCCTCCATTGTGAAAAGGCTGACCTTCATATCGAGCCGGCTGTTCCGCCCAACAGTCGCAACAATCGCCATGAGCATGACCATTAGCCATAGCACAGCTACAAGAACAAGCCCTTTTTTGTCAGCTTCACTATTCATAGTATCAACAAAACCTCCGTCCGGGTTTGCTGCTTATCTTCCCGAGCTGCCCGTCTCCATTCCACTACCACCACCAGTACTACTACTTCCTCCGCTTTGTGGCATACCTCCTGTACTGCTTTCGGCTTCTCCACTACTTTCAGATTCAACACCTGTCATGCTTGTGGACCTAATAAAATGCACAATAAAAGATTCCACAATCGGTTTTGTTTGTCCCGGCTGTCTCGCTGCTATACTTACTTCAACCAACTGAGGTAAAATCTCCATCTCCTCCGGCCACTCATAAGTCCAATCTTCCCCGTCATAGTATCTAATCTGGAAAATACTAATATCCTCGGCGAGCACAGTTAAAATTCCGTGCGGTTCGGTTTCCTCCTTGTCAGGATACGGCCAATATCGTCTCATTAAAACCGATTTCTCTCCATCTCTTACCAGATTGTATTCCACTTCGTATACATCACCTTCAGGTTGGCTGTTCCTGGCTTTTGTCCTGCTGACAGTGTAAAAGAGCATATAACTAATATAACCCACTTCCGATTCTTCAGCCAAACCAATGAATCTTGTATTCGCATAGTTTGGGTCGCGGTACAGATTCATCAGGTCTCGAGCAATTGTGTTTGATGCAAATCGTAACTCAGCCGCTACGCTAATATTCTTGTCAACCAGTTCGGCACTGGCGGTAATAGCCCTTAGCGCACCTACGGCCACCAGAGCAATAAATGCCCCTATGGTCGAAGCTACCAATACTTCCACCAATGTAAAGCCCGTTAGAGATAATGCTGTGGAGGTTCCTCTCTTGCCTTTGGCAATAAT
>CAZVUF010000133.1:0-7554 GCA_964629355.1 uncultured Pirellulales bacterium
TTGATGTTAATGAGCAGACGTATAATTTGAATCCTATTCTTCTTGAAGATGCCATTACACCAAAAACCAAGGCTATTATCCCTGTTCAGTTATTTGGCCAAATGGCTGATATGGACTCTATTATCGAAGTAGCGCGGGCGCATGGGCTATTCGTTATTGAAGATGCTTGTCAAGCACATGGAGCTGAATACAAAGGACGGCGTGCAGGCTCAATCGGCGATGTAGGTTGTTTTAGTTTTTATCCTGGGAAAAACCTGGGGGCTTATGGGGAAGCTGGTGCTGTTGTGACTAACAATGCTGAATTGGCTGATAAGATTCGTATGTTCCGGGATCATGGTCAGAAGAAAAAGTACTATCACTCCATGATTGGCTGGAATGCACGTATGGATGGCTTTCAGGGAGCAGTGCTGAGTGTGAAATTGAAGTATCTTGCCGAATGGAACGAAGCACGAAGAAAAAACGCCCAACTCTACAATAGCTTTCTTGCTGATGTGGATGATGTAATAACACCTATGGAAGCTGATTATGCCAAACATGTTTACCACATCTATGCGATATGTACCAAGAACCGCGATGAGCTTATCAATGCTCTGGCAGAGAAGGATATTTTCTGCGGAATTCATTATCCGGTACCTATACATCTGCAGGAGGCTTACAAATTCCTGGGCAATAAAAAAGGCAGTTTTCCTGTAGCTGAGAGATGCGCCGAAGAGTTTGTTTCACTGCCCATGTTCGCAGAACTCAGTCAAGAACAAATACAAAAAGTCTGTCACAAAATCAAGTGTTTCCTGGAAGTAAGAGTTTAGGTTCTAAGTAAATGTTGTTTAACAGGATTTATTATTCTGTGCGGCCTTTTATTCCAAGGAGGCTACGGGTAGCATTGCGGAGAATTCAAACTTCTGCAAGGCTAAAATCAAATAAGCAAGCTTGGCCCATCAGTCCAAAAGCAGCCAGAACACCCAAGAACTGGGCGGGATGGCCCGAGCAAAAGAAATTTGCCTTTATACTTACGCATGATGTGGAGAGTAGCAAGGGCTATGAGAAATGTGAGTCGCTGGTCGCGCTCGAAGAAAAGCTTGGTTTTCGGTCCGCTATGTTCTTTGTCCCCGAAGGATATAAGGTCGATCCGCAGTTTCGGCATTACCTGACATCTCATGATTTTGAAGTGTGTATTCATGGTCTAAAACATGATGGCAAATTATACGCTTCCAAGAAACTGTTTAAAAAGCAGGCCATTCGGATAAACCGGTATCTGAAAGAATGGAACTCCGTAGGTTTCCGCTCTCCTTTTATGGAACATGAGCTGGAATGGCTTCATGAGCTGAATATTGAATACGACTGTTCCACTTTCGATACAGATCCTTTTGAGCCACAGCCTAGTGGCGTAGATGTAATATTTCCATTCTGGGTGCCGAGAGAAGGAAACAACAGCGGCTATGTAGAATTACCCTACACACTTCCGCAGGATTGGACACTGTTTGTCCTAATGAGGGAAAGGACTATTGAGCTGTGGAAGAAAAAACTGGATTGGATTGCTGAACAGGGAGGTATGGCTTTTATGCTTACCCATCCTGATTACATGAGTTTTGGAGCGAAGCGAACAAGGTTTGATGAGTATCCGGCCGAATATTATGAGGAATTTCTGGATTACGTAAAGAGTAAGTATGAGGGACAGTACTGGCATGTGCTACCTAAGGATATCGTACGTTTTTGGGCAAAAAATCAAGTGAACAAAGGCAAAGATAGCCCGTCATAACGAATTATTGCTATGAATTTTAACGAGGTAAAGCTTATTGACCCATTTAGCGATGTGCGGTGGATTCATTTGTTGAGAGTCATCCCCACGGCACAGATCCGTAACCTTAACAGACTTTTTGTTGAGGTTTTTCGGGAAATGAACAAGCGAGATATAAACAATGTTGTGGATGGTTTACAAGAGATTGTTAAAGCTATTGGCCAAAAATATACCGGGGTACTGCATTAGACGCCGGTTATTTAGAATGGCCGGCTATGAAATTGGTGAACATGTATATATTGGGGAAGATCTCATCGTTATTGATGAATTAGATGACAAGCGAAGGGTGAGAATAGGGAATAGAGTGTCTATTGCTGAAAGGGTGACATTAGTGGTATCCTCGCATGCCAACTTCTCCAAAATTCGACCTTTTACAAAAGAACAACACGGGCATATTGAAATCGATGACGATGCTTGGTTAGGCACGGGATGCATTATTTTGCCAGACGTTAGAATCAGCAAAGGGGCTATTGTTGGTGCCGGAGCTGTCGTCACAAAAAATGTACCTGACTTTACAGTTGTGGCAGGCGTACCGGCAAAGCCGATAAAAAAGCTCGACATACTGGAAGAAATAGTTCATTTTAAGAAAATTAGTTAGAATTAGGGCTTATGATGAGATTTCAAAAAGTGCTTTTAGTAAGTCCGCCTTCGATGAGTCGTTATGGTGGTTTGAGAGTCCCCGCGGGAATTGGGTATATTGCGCAAGTTTTGTATGATAATTCTATTGACTACGATCATGTCGATATGCGAATAGGCTATTCTTTGCGATATTTAAAAAGGAAAGCGTTAGCCTTTAAACCAGACCTGATTGGTTTCAGCATGATAAGTATGGGATATAAAACAGGCTATAGAATTATTTCTGAGATGAAACAGCTATTGCCCAATGCTAAAATCGTTGTGGGAGGACATCACGTAACCATTTTGAAAGAAAAGCTACTCGAAGAGTGCAAAGATATTGATTTTGGAGTTGTCTATGATGGTGAAAAAACCATTCTTGAACTTTGTAAAAGTGATATAGCGTACGAAGATATTAAAGGATTAATTTTTAGAAATGATGGGCAAATAGTTTATGCCGGCGAGCGGCCGCTTGTTCAAAATCTCGATGAATATGCTTTCCCGCGCTACAAGAATTTTAATATGAAAGACTACTCTAAGCAAATTCCAATTCACTCAAGCCGTGGTTGTGTTGGTCAATGTACTTTCTGTCCCAATAAATTTATTGGCAGGAAATTTCGAACAAGAAGTGTTAATCATTTTGTGGATGAAATTGAATATTGGTACAATAGGGGATATAAACAGTTTGCAATAGATGACAATAATTTCACACTTGTTAATAAAAGGATTTATGAGATTTGTGATGAGATTGAAAGACGTGGTATAAAAGATTTATTTATTCGATGCTCAAATGGGATTCGTGCAGACAGGGTTGACCGACAATTGCTGGCGAGAATGAAAGAAATCGGCGTCAGAGAAGCAGGATTTGGTGCCGATGGAGGGAATAACAAAATACTACAGTCCTTAAAGAAGGGGGAAACTATTGAGACAATTGAACAGGCGATTAAGAATGCTTGTGAATTGGGACTTGATGTGAAAGTATTTATCATTGTTGGTACGCCGCATGAAACGTTGGACGACATCGAAGATAGTATTAGGCTTGCTAAAAAATATCCTATAGCACGAGTAAATTTCAATAACGCCATTCCGTATCCTGGCACAGAAATGTTTGATTATGTAAAAGAGCACAATTTATTTCTGATTCCGCCTGAAGATTATCTTAATAATATTGCCGAAGATATGGCTGAAGGAGAACCTGTACCCGTATTTGAAACCCCTGAATTACCAAAAGAAGAACGAATAAAAATATTGAAAAGATGCCATAAGGTGGAATTAGAGGTGATGAAAAACACAGCTATCAGAATGTATGGGAAAAATTTCTTTATCAGATTTTTAATAAAGTATTTTTTCAATGTGGCATTGTTTGAGAAACTATTTTTTAATAATCTGTTCTTCCGCAAAGTTTTCGAATTTATACGTTATAAGAAATTAGTAGAAAAACAAGGTCAAACCATATATTCATAGTTAACGTAATTTTCTATAATTAAGATCGATAAATTTTGACAAGTGTCTTATAGTTTTAGTGAAAAGCAGTGATCGGATGTAAACAATGTTTTGGAAAGTTTATAAAAGATTACTAAAATTAATAGCTAAACAGGTACCGGGGTATCGTATTAGATGCCAGTTATTTAGAATGGCTGGCTATGAGATTGGCGAACAAGTCTATATTGGAGAAGAACTCATAATTATAGATGAATTGGATGACAGGCGAAGGGTGCGAATAGGTAATAGAGTGTCTATTGCGGAAAGGGTGACATTAGTAGTAACGTCGAATGCCAACTTCTCAAAAATTAGACCTTTTATAAAAGAACAACATGGGCATATAGATATTGATGACGATGCATGGTTAGGTACTGGGTGCATTATTTTTCCAGATGTTAGGATCGGAAGAGGGGCTGTTGTCGGTGCCGGAGCTGTGGTTACAAAGAGTGTCCCCGACTTTACAGTCGTGGCAGGCGTACCGGCAAAGACGATAAAAAGGCTAAAAATACCGGAATAAAAAAGTCCATTTTTGATAAGATTACTAAGCTTATGCGGCACATATTTTTTGCCGATAATAAATATAAAGATTACACGGTGTTTCTTGTAATGACAAATTTTTTTTGCGCTTGATTGAGTTGTTTTGTAAAGAGTTTCGTTTGAAGCAGGAATTGTTGTGAGGTTTCAAAAAATACTTTTAGTAAGTCCGCCTTCAATGAGTCGATATGGTGGTTTAAGGGTTCCCGCAGGAATTGGATATATTGCGCAAGCTTTATATGATAATTCCATTAAATATGAATATGTTGATATGAGGATAGGTTATACTTGGCGGCACTTACGGAAAAAAGCATTAGCTTTTAGGCCGGACCTAATTGGCTTTAGTATGATAACTGTGGAATATAAAGCGGCCTATAAAGTTATTTCCGATTTAAAACAACTACTACCTAATACTAAAATCGTTGCGGGTGGACATCACATCACAATCTTGAAAGAAAAAGTGCTCCAGGAGTGTGATGATATTGATTTTGGAGTTGTTCATGATGGCGAAAAAACCATACTTGAACTTTGTAAGAGTGATATATCGTACGAAAATATTAAAGGTTTAATCTTCAGAAAAGACCAACAGCTTGTTTTCACTGGAGAAAGACTACGTGTTGAAAATCTCGATGAATATGCCTTTCCACGATATCACAATTTTAAGATGAAAGACTACTCTAAGCAAATCCCAGTTCATTCCAGCCGGGGCTGTATTTTTCAATGTACTTTCTGTCCTAATAAACTAATAGGTGGAAAGTTTAGAGCAAGAAGCGTCAACAATTTTGTTGATGAAATTGAGTATTGGTATGCAAAAGGAATAAGGCAATTTGCCATTGATGATGATAATTTCACTTTAAACAAGAAAAGAGTCATCAATATTTGCGATGAAATAGAGAAGCGGAATCTCGAAAACCTGTTTATCAGATGCTCAAACGGAGTTAGAGCAGACAAAGTCGATCGCCAGTTGCTGGCGAGAATGAAGGAAATTGGCATCCGAGAAGTGGGATTCGGTGTCGATGGTGGGAATAACAAAATGTTGGGCTATTTGAAAAAAGGCGAAACAATTGAAACTATTGAGGGGGCAATAAAGAACGCTTGCGAATTAGGGTTTGATGTGAGATTATTCTTTCTTGTTGGTAGCCCTCATGAGACGAAGGCTGATATTGAAGACAGCATAAAACTCGCTAAAAAATATCCAGTGATGCTGCTAAATGTCAATAATCCCATTCCCTACCCGGGGACAGAAATGTTTGATTATATAAAAGAGAATAATTTATTCCTAATACCACCTGAAGAATATCTTAATAATATCTCAGAAGATAAGTCTATTCCGGTATTCGAGACGCCCGAATTACCGAAGCATGAACGAATAGAAATGTTGAGGCTCTTTAGTCAAGTGCGAAAAGAGGTATCAAAAAATACAGCTATGAGAATGTTTGAAAATAGTCCTTTCGTTTGTTTCTTCATAAAACATATTTTCAATGTTAGGCTATTTGAGAAGCTATTTTTTAAGAATCTGTTTTTTCGAAAAATCTTTGAATGGATACGATATAGGAAAATGTTGAGGAGATAGTAAAGGGCACTGGGTACAATATGTTCAAAAACGGTGCAGTTATAATTGGTGGTGATTTTCAGGGTTTGGGTATTGTTCATAATCTTGCCGACCTAAAAGTACCGATCATTATAGTTGATACGGATTTTTGTATTGGTAGGTTTTCAAGATTTGTACAGGGATTTTATAAATGCCCTTGCCTGACCGAGGCTGAAAATTTTATTGATTTTTTGGTGGGACTTGCTGCTGAAAAGAAGTTACAAAGATGGGTGCTTTATCCAACAACCGACGAAGCAGTATATGTCCTTTCGAAACACAAGGACCGTTTAAGTCAGTATTATTTAATACCAACGCCAAAATGGGAGATTACTAAATATGCGTACGATAAAAAGCTCTCTTATCAGTTGGCAAAAAAATTGAATGTGCCAGTCCCTAAAACAAATTTTTTTGAAAATGAAGAACAACTGCTTAGCACAAATTTGGATTTTCCTGTTGTTCTTAAACCTTCCATCAAAGATAAATTTTTCCCGACTACAAAGCTAAAGGCCATACAAGCGAATAATAAAGAAGAGTTATTACAGTTTTATAAATATATGGCTTCTATCATTGATAAATCTGAAGTCATGGTTCAGGAATTAATCAGAGGAGGAGCGAATAATTTGTATTCATTTTGTTCGCTTTTCGGCGACGGCAAAGTAAAAGCAAAAATAATTGCTAAAAGACAGCGACAGCATCCTATGGATTTCGGCCGAGCGACTACCTTTGCATATACATGTAAAGTTCCTGAGCTGGAAGAGCTGTCTGTTCGAATATTGAAAGAGATGAATTACTATGGCTTGTCTGAAGTAGAATTTATGTATGACGACAACGATGGAATGTATAAGCTTTTGGAAATAAATGCGCGTACCTGGGGTTGGCATACATTGGGTTCTAAAGCCGGCGTGAATTTCTCTGCACTTTTGTTTATGGATATGAATCATCAATCTTTCTCTATTAATGGTTTTGAAGAAAATGTTAAATGGATACGAATGTTAACGGATGTACCTATTGTAATTTCGGAAATGCGTAAGAAGCGCTTGAGACTTGCCAATTATTTTGATTCTATTAGAGGGAAAAAACAGTTTGCAGTTTTTTCAAAAAAAGACCCGCTGCCGGCTGTTATGGAGGTGCTTTTAGCACCTTATTTTTGGTATAAACGCGGCTTTTAGGGAAAATATGGAAAGTTTTGTAGTTAGCGTTGTCTTAGCCCTATTGATTATAATTCCATTAGCCTATAAATGGGAGTTGAACTTTAAAGTTGTTTCAATCAGCGCCATTATAATCGGCCTATTTGTTGGGTTGGTCATAAGCATCGCCGCAAAGTGCTTCTATATGGCTTTGCCGATGAAATTGATAAGCAGTGTTATTTTAATTATCTTGTTCTCCGTTTCAGCGTTACTGATTCGCTTTTTTAGGGATCCGGATAGAGTCCCGCCGAAAGGGCAAAATCTGATCCTGTCACCTGCAGACGGTTTAGTCAAATACATTAAACATATCGAAAAAGGTGAAATCCCGATATCCTCAAAAGGAAGGGAAA